>NZ_JBFTZN010000689.1:0-309 GCF_056406775.1 Allobosea sp. P1_A7 | reverse complement strand
GCGAAGGGTTTCGTCAGGAACGAGAGCGCGGTGCGTTCCTCGGTGGTGATGAAGACCTCGACCGGCATTCCGGGCTGGAGCTTGCGGTCGCCGAGGGCGGCGACGAGATCGCCGTCGATCTGGATCTCGCCGGTGTAGAAATTGGCGCCGGTGGTGGGGTCGCGGGTGGTCGCCGGGGAGAGATGGCTGACGGTGCCCGGCAGCTCCGGGGTCGMRTTCTTGGCGAAGGCGGAGAAGCGCAGGCGGGCGGGCTGGCCCGGCCTGACCTGGTCGATATCCGTCGGCGCGATCCTGACCTCGACGGTGAGC
>NZ_JBFTZN010000688.1:0-316 GCF_056406775.1 Allobosea sp. P1_A7 | reverse complement strand
TGCTGTGTGTTCGCTGGTATCTGGCCTACGGCCTGAGCCTGCGCGACCTGAAGGAGATGATGGCCGAGCGCGGCATCAGCATCGACCATTCCACGATCCACCGCTGGGTCGTCTACTTCGCGCCCTTGCTGCTTCAGCGCTTCAACCGGCGCAAACGCGCCGTGAGGTCCGCGGACGGTGGATGTATCTTTATCGCGCCATCGACAGCGTTGGCGACACGGTCGAGTTCTGGTTCAGCGAACATCGGGATCTGTCGGCGGCCAAGCGGTTCTTCCGCAAAGCGCTTGAACGCCATGGCCGGCCCGAGCGCATCATC
>NZ_JBFTZN010000687.1:0-336 GCF_056406775.1 Allobosea sp. P1_A7 | reverse complement strand
GATGCGCTCGGGCCGGCCATGGCGTTCAAGCGCTTTGCGGAAGAACCGCTTGGCCGCCGACAGATCCCGATGTTCGCTGAACCAGAACTCGACCGTGTCGCCAACGCTGTCGATGGCGCGATARAGATACATCCACCGTCCGCGGACCTWGATGTACGTCTCGTCCGCATGCCACTTGGCGGTCACGGCGCGTTTGCGCMGGTTGAAGCGCTCAAGCAGCAATGGCGAGAAGTAGACGACCCCAGCGGTGGATCGTGGAATGGTCRATGCTGATGCCGCGCTCGGCCATCATCTCCTTCAGGTCGCGCAGGCTCAGGCCGTAGGCCAGATACCAGC
>NZ_JBFTZN010000686.1:0-352 GCF_056406775.1 Allobosea sp. P1_A7 | reverse complement strand
GTCGAATTCTTGGCGAAGGCGGAGAAGCGCAGGCGGGCGGGCTGGCCCGGCCTGACCTGGTCGATATCGGTCGGCGCGATCCTGACCTCGACGGTGAGCTTGGCCTCGCCCGGTACGATGGTGGCGAGACGGGCAGCCGGGGTGATGACGCCGCCGACGGTGAAGACGGTCAATTCGTTGACGATGCCGGCGATCGGGGCGCGGATCTCGGAGCGTGAGAGCCGGTCCTCGCTGGCGAGCCGCCGGTCGCTGAGCTCGGAGACCTTGGCCTCGACCTGGCGCAGCTCGCGCTGGGCCTCGGTGCGGGCGGTCTCGTCGACGGCGATGATCTGGAGGCGGGCGTCGCTGACGG
>NZ_JBFTZN010000685.1:0-364 GCF_056406775.1 Allobosea sp. P1_A7 | reverse complement strand
GCGCAAAAGCACATCCCGCCGCCGAGCGGCACATCGGTCACACGGATTCGGCCATAGAACGCCGCCCGAGTTGAGCCCGTTAGCGTCATCGAACCATCGCGCGCATTATCTCAAGTTCCGTACTCTCTTACGAGCAGAGCGGGTACTCACGGTGGTTCGTGCGAGGGATCTCGAGATGCACCCTGCTTCCAATATCGCAGCGCTTATGAACGGTCAGCCTCGCAGATTGCCGCTGCATCTGCTGCATCATTTTTCTGGCGCCGGACATAGGCCTTCACGTAGGCCGGCGGCATCAGCCGCACATCATGACCACAGCCGATTAGCCTACGCGCCCAATGATGGGCGGAGCCACAAGCTTCAAGCC
>NZ_JBFTZN010000684.1:0-376 GCF_056406775.1 Allobosea sp. P1_A7 | reverse complement strand
GGCCGACAGACCCGGGTCTTCCAAAACCCCGCGGGCGGCGTGCTCCCGGCCGGAATCTATACCGCGACCACCAGTGGCGGCGGCGGCGGCGGGATCGTTCGCGTCGGCGTGAACTACAAGTTCTGACGCGCGGCGAATGGAACTCCTGCGGTCCTGCTGGAAATGGCGGGACCGCTGGAGGTCGTTGCAGCGGCATCGCGTAGGACGGTTGCCCGCTGTTTTACCAAACGTTGTTACGGAGCAAGTTCTACCAAAAAAGTAGCAACGATTTTCGAGGGTCAACACATGACGAAGTCGGCTATTGTTATTGTATCGATCGCTTTGCTTGCGGCAGGCGGCTGCGTTGGAGTCGGCAAGGGCAAAGGCGGGCAAAGGC
>NZ_JBFTZN010000683.1:0-381 GCF_056406775.1 Allobosea sp. P1_A7 | reverse complement strand
CTCTTGCCCGACGGGACCTCTTGCCTGAGCGGACGGCCTGACCTCGGCTCTCGACCGCGAGCGGCCGCAGGCGACCGGTCAAGGCAACGTCCGGGTCTGGTTGGGCCGGACCTCAGTCGGTCTCTGGAAAATGCTGATAACGGACCACCCCCGTTGCAGACGCTTCTGCGACGCGACACCGTGGCGTTCAGGTCAGGCTGCCGATCGTTCGCCCGTCMTGCGCCCGCTCCCCGGCAGCCCGGCCGTTCACGGCTGCGCGGCCAGTGCCTTGGCTATCGCCTGCGCAATCCAGTCCTGCGGGGTCAGCCCCGCCGCCCGCGCCCTGGCGCTGACCGCGTCGACGACGTCGGGCATCAGCGGCACGTCGAGAATGATGCGGTC
>NZ_JBFTZN010000682.1:0-382 GCF_056406775.1 Allobosea sp. P1_A7 | reverse complement strand
AAGTACGGCGAAATCCGCGCCATCTGCGGCTCGCTCAGCAGGAACAAATCATCCATCACCGCCTCCTCATCAGAGACGGTGAATCACAGATCATTCCTAATTAATAGGTCCTGAGCCTAGTCTCGCCGCTTAGCGTGCGTTCGACACGGGGCGTAATGGGGCGCTCATGGCGTGAGCGACCGCGATGGCGATTTTCTGCCCTACGRCACTTTCCAGTTCGATGAGGTTCCCAGAGCTCAGGTCGGCCTCGAAAATGGCCGACCAGAGAATGGCGGCCGTTTCTCCTTCGACGAGGCGGCTTGTTATTCTGAGCTTGTTATCGGCAGCCCGGATCTTCTGAGCTTGTTATCGGCAGCCCGGATCATCCCCTCAAGGATGAGCC
>NZ_JBFTZN010000681.1:0-384 GCF_056406775.1 Allobosea sp. P1_A7 | reverse complement strand
AACCCTCAGCGTCCGGCTCAGGGACTTCAGTACGGACGGATCGTCGTCCACGATAGCGATCCAGGATGTATCCTGCACCATGGGCGGAACGTGAGGCGGTTTCTGCCCCGTGTCGAGCTGACCATTGGGCCAGTAAGCAGCGCGGTACGACTAGGCGCAGATCTCCGCAGTGCCGGGACCTGCGAAGGCGCAAGGCTGGTCGGCTTTTCGGTGGTTGCCCAATTTCCGTTTTCCACCGAGGCCGTGTGCAAACGCGCTATTGGGATGCCTGAGGTGTGCGCCGCGTCGTCTGCGGGTGAAGTTGGACGAGAGTCGCGGCGACCCGTTCAGGTCCGCATCGCCAGAATGAGCGGCCCAGCGCCAAGGATGGCGATCACTCTCCTC
>NZ_JBFTZN010000680.1:0-386 GCF_056406775.1 Allobosea sp. P1_A7 | reverse complement strand
GGCTACCGCTTCGTCGACGGTTTGCGGGACGAGTGGCAATCCGGCCGTTATCGTGACGCCGACGAGCGGAATGCCCTGTTTGCGGTGTTTCGCGATGGGGTGCTCGCCGCGATCGGCGCGGTGACGCCGGACCCTTATGACCCAGCGCCCGACCTCCTGCGCATTCGCCATGTCTATGTCCGGCCGACCGGCCGGCGCGGAGGCGTCGGCCGCCTGCTGGCGAGCGCACTCGTGCAACAAGGGCTGTCGCTGGCGCCGAGGCTCTCGCTCAACGCTGCGGATTCCGGCGCGGCCGCTTTCTGGGAAGCCATGGGCTTCAAGCCCGATGGCGGCGGTACACGCCGCAGCCATCTGCGCACGCGCTAGGATCGACGCCTGGATCGGCG
>NZ_JBFTZN010000679.1:0-392 GCF_056406775.1 Allobosea sp. P1_A7 | reverse complement strand
CGTCGGCGCTTTGCTGGTCACATGCCAGGAGAGGCTTCTTCGAACTCGCCGACATCGCCGCGAGCGCGCGGCGCAGGCGCGGGCCCGGCGCCGCGCCCGTGTCGCCGATCGCCTTGGAAGCGGTGAAGCGCATGGACGCTCTCTTCGACATAGAACGCGGGATCAACGGCTTGAGTGCCGAGGAGCGTCGCTGCGTCCGGCAGGAGCAGCGCCTCCCGCTCGTCGTCAGTCGCCAAGCCCATCGACTACATATGTGGAACGACCCGCCAAGCAAGGGCTTTTCATTTTCAGACGGTTTCATCACACGGGAACGGTGCGGTCATATGTCCGGCCTATCAGCGCGGCTTTAGTTAGACCGCTGGCCTCGATGAAGTCCGCGATGCGAGTGGCTG
>NZ_JBFTZN010000678.1:0-393 GCF_056406775.1 Allobosea sp. P1_A7 | reverse complement strand
AGGTCCGCGGACGGTGGATGTATCTYTATCGCGCCATCGACAGCGTTGGCGACACGGTCGAGTTCTGGTTCAGCGAACATCGGGATCTGTCGGCGGCCAAGCGGTTCTTCCGCAARGCGCTTGAACGCCATGGCCGGCCCGAGCGCATCGTCATTGACGGCAGCCAGACCAACCGGGAAGCCATAGTCGCGTGTGAYGCGACAAGCCGTCTTCAAGATCGSTCACGCCGCMAGCTGAAGCCGATCCGAATCCGGCAAAGCCAATACCTGAACAATCGKATCGAGCAGGATCATCGGCGGATCAAACGGCGAATCCGATCGATGCTTGGCTTCACATCATTCAAAARCGCCGCTGCAACCYTGGCCGGTATCGAGATGGTTCACATGATGCGCA
>NZ_JBFTZN010000677.1:0-396 GCF_056406775.1 Allobosea sp. P1_A7 | reverse complement strand
GCGGTGGCGCGCGCCACGCCCGAGCCTGCGCCGGCCAATCAGGCCTCCAGCCAGGCCGCGAACCAGGTCACCAGGCCGGCCGCGTTGGCCGAGCCCGTTGCACCGCCAGCGCCGCCGCAGTCACCGCCGGTCGCCAGCGAGGCAGAGGCGACGCGGCTGATTGCGCGCGCCAGCGTCCTGATCGGGCAGGGCGATATCGCCTCGGCGCGGATCGTGCTCGAGCGCGCCGCGGAAACCGGCAGCGCCCGGGCGTTCTTCATGCTCGCGGAAACCTATGACCCCGCCATCCTCTCGACCTGGCGGACCTATGGCACACGGGGCGAGGCGGCGAGGGCGCGCGAGCTTTATGCGAAGGCGCAGGCCGGCGGCATCCAGGAGGCGAAGGAGCGCTTGAAC
>NZ_JBFTZN010000676.1:0-400 GCF_056406775.1 Allobosea sp. P1_A7 | reverse complement strand
GGAAGATGGCGAGCTCGGGATTATTGCGCAGGGCATCGACGATGTAGTTCATGCTTTGCCTCGCAGCATGGAACTCGGACATCCGATCAAGTCGTGACTGATCAAATGTCCGATGGTTGCCGAACGCAGGAAATCACCCGCCACGCCTTCACTCCCGCCGCTCTCGCGGGTCAGGACTTTTTGGCGAGCGCGAGATTGTAGGCATCGAAGGCCTGGCGATAGCCACGCGCCACCGCGCGGGTAGCGCGGCCGATCTGGCTGTAGACCTCGTCGTCGAGATTGGCGAAGGAGACCCGCACCGACCAGTCGGGGGCGTGGAAGCCGCCGCCGTTCAAGAGCACGATGCCGTGGTCCTCGGCGAGGCGGAAGACGATGTCGAGCGGATGGACGTGCTCCTTCA
>NZ_JBFTZN010000675.1:0-401 GCF_056406775.1 Allobosea sp. P1_A7 | reverse complement strand
ACGATAAGCCAAGGGCCCCGATCGGGGCCCTTGGCTTATCGTCTCACATCGCCAGCGCTGGCCTGGTTTTGCTCCGCCCAAGTGGCCTGGAATCCGGCCGCCGTTGACACGTGAAAGAGCCGCTGGCTGCGGGTCGCCAAGACCTGATCTCACGTGGTCTTGATCTCGTGATCGGAAAGCGCGCGAATCGCTTCACAATGCCTGCCTGACGAAATGGCCGGGAGCCGTCTCCACCAGCGCTTGTCTTGGCGCGGACCAGTCCAGGGCACGGATCGGGCTTGGGATCTCGTCCACCGCGAGTTCGCGGCGCAGGCTGCGCCGGGTCGGATCCGGCACCGGCACCGCCGAGAGCAGCTTGCGAGTGTAGGGATGCTGCGGGTCGGAGAACACCGCTTCACGTG
>NZ_JBFTZN010000674.1:0-404 GCF_056406775.1 Allobosea sp. P1_A7 | reverse complement strand
CCTCCAGATCATCGCCGTCGACGAGACCGCCCGCACCGAGGCCCAGCGCGAGCTGCGCCAGGTCGAGGCCAAGGTCTCCGAGCTCAGCGACCGRCGGCTSGCCAGTGAGGACCGGCTCTCRCGCTCCGARATCCGCGCCCCGATCGCCGGSCTCGTCAACGAATTGACCGTCTTCACCGTCGGCGGCGTCATCACCCCGGCCGCGCGCCTCGCCACCATCGTACCGGGCGAGGCCAGGCTCACCGTCGAGGTCAGGATCGCGCCGACCGATATCGACCAGGTCAGGCCGGGCCAGCCCGCCCGCCTGCGCTTCTCCGCCTTCGCCAAGAATTCGACCCCGGAGCTGCCGGGCACCGTCAGCCATCTCTCCCCGGCGACCACCCGCGCCCCGGCGACCACCCGCG
>NZ_JBFTZN010000673.1:0-407 GCF_056406775.1 Allobosea sp. P1_A7 | reverse complement strand
GAGCAAGTATGTGCCCATCACGCTCGGCAGGCTCAGCGAGCCGTTCGACGGATAGACCGTGACGACCTTGGTGCCGAGGAAAGCCTCCGGCGCGGTCGGCCCGGTCCAGGCCGGCATCAGCAGAAGCGTGGCATGATCGGCCGGCCGTTCGATCTCGTGGTGATGGCGCACAGGCGTGACGATGTCGCCGCGAAAGGCTCCATCCAGCGCATCGATCAAGGCGGGGAAAGTGAGAAGGCGGTCGATCTCCGCCGCGGGGATAACGCGCATCTGTCTTTCGTCAATCAGTTGTTGCGGCTGGTCAGAGCCGGCAGGGCGGAATCGGGCACAGCGGCCCGCAATGACTGCGCCTCGCTGCGCAGAGCCTCGGCCTCGCGACGATCGCAGAGCCTCGGCCTCGCGACGAT
>NZ_JBFTZN010000672.1:0-407 GCF_056406775.1 Allobosea sp. P1_A7 | reverse complement strand
CGCCATGCCTGACGATTCCAGTGACGACGGGGCCTCGCGGATTGCCGGTTGGGGTTCAGATCATCGGTCGTTTCGGAGCGGATGAGCGCGTCATCGCTGTGGCGAAGGCTTTGGAAAGACTTGTCGTCTCAAGGAGATGATCTTCTTTGTCCACAAATCAAATCAATGATTTAATGAAGTGTTAGGGATACAATAGGCTCTGCCACGCCGCCGTCATGAGGCAGCCCCCTTGCGGCCATCGTCAGTTCTGCTAGCTTCGGTGACAGGTCAATGACAAAGGAGGATGCGATGAGCCTCACGCTGAGTCTCGACCGGTTGGCGATGGGCGCGGCCTTTGTGTTCATGATCGCCATCGTGTTGGGGGCGTTCTGACTGCCGTCAGTCTTAAGTCGAATGGACCGCAAGAG
>NZ_JBFTZN010000671.1:0-409 GCF_056406775.1 Allobosea sp. P1_A7 | reverse complement strand
TCCATGATGTCGCGCTGATGCTCGATCGCGAGCGCGAGAGCCGGGAGCAGTCACCGACCGCAGCCGTCGTCGACAGCCAGTCGATCAAGGCGCCGGCAGCAGAAAAGCGCGGGTTCGACGCCGGTAAGAAGATCGTCGGACGCAAACGCCACATCGCCGTCGATACCGATGGCAGGCTGCTCATGGTCAACCTGACCACCGCCGACATCTCCGACAGCGCCGGCGCCCAGCACATCGTTGCCGCCATCCGCAAGCGCTGGCCCTGGCTCAAGCATTTGTTCGCCGACGGCGCCTATGATCGCACCCGCCTCCTGGACGCCGCCGCCTATCGCGACTTCGTCATCGAGATCGTCCGTCGCACCGACAAGCAGCCCGGCTTCAAGGTGCTGCCGAGGCGATGGGTCGTCGA
>NZ_JBFTZN010000670.1:0-409 GCF_056406775.1 Allobosea sp. P1_A7 | reverse complement strand
GAGCGCGGCGCGGCCGCCGAGATACTCGGCACGGGCGCCGACGGAGTGGAGATTGTCGCGCAGGCGGATGAGCGCCGCCTCCTGCCCCGCCTGCGCAACCGTCAGGCAGCCGCGCGGCGTCATGATCGGGTGATCGGTGAAGCCCTCGGGCGGCGTCTCCAGGAAGGCGCGGCTCGCCTGCGCCATCTTCCGCATCGTCGCGGCGCTGATCCCGACGGTGAACTGGGCCGCGGTGCGGCCGGAGCTGTGATAGCTGAAATGCTCCTCACGCTCGATCACGGCGACCGAGCCATGGGCGGAGAGGAAATAGGCGGCTGACGCGCCCGCTATCCCGCCGCCGATGATGATGACGTCAACCTGCATCGGCCGAACGCTTCCCTGCACTGCTGCCTGGCAACCGACGACCGGT
>NZ_JBFTZN010000669.1:0-411 GCF_056406775.1 Allobosea sp. P1_A7 | reverse complement strand
AGACGGACCAAGGAGGGGCGCCGCCACGCTCGATGGCGCGGAAGTCCTGCCCAAGCATGTTTGCCGCTGGATATTGCGCGCGAGCCCGGCAGCGACCCCGATGACCAGACCAGAGGATCGCCGTCATGAGCACCAGCCAGACCGACGCCACGACCGAGACTGACAGCCCGTCCATGGCCGGCTACATGTAATGCATGGCGTCCAATCCGGCGCACAACTTCGGCAGGGGCTATGAGGGCAGCGCGCGCGCCCAGCCTGGAGGAGCTGCAGGAGGTCGTCGGCGGCCCCATCGAGAAGCTGATCGGCTTCAACAGCTATAACGGCGAGCGTGTCGTCGCCCTCTGCAATGAGGACGGGCGTCTGAAGGGCCTGCCGCGCAACGAGCAGGCGACCCTGGCCTGGGCGGCCTGC
>NZ_JBFTZN010000668.1:0-413 GCF_056406775.1 Allobosea sp. P1_A7 | reverse complement strand
GCGCATAGGTCGCCGCCATCGGCGCATGCCACGGCACGATGCCTTCGCGATAGGGAACATAGCTCGCGCCGCCGCTAGCCCTCCGCACCGCCAGCATGAAGGCCGCGTGGCTGCTGTCGGCGGGATTCAGCGTCTTCTCGAACTGGACGAGCGTCTCCATCTCCGGCCATGACAGGCCCAGGGCGCGCGCGGTCTGGCGCAGGCGCTGGACGGCCTTCTGATCCGGTTCCTGCATGACCCTGAACAGGCCGGTCCGGGCTGTCAGGAGTGCAGCCGCGATCGCGATATTGCTGGCCAGGGACAGGGTGGCGTTCTGCTCCTCGGCGCGTAGGCGCGGGCGGAAGATCAATTGGTAGCGGCCGTCGCCGAGAGCATCGACCTCCTGTTCAGGTGGGTCCACGCGCGCTGCGCCG
>NZ_JBFTZN010000667.1:0-432 GCF_056406775.1 Allobosea sp. P1_A7 | reverse complement strand
CCCCCCCCCCCCCCCCCCACCGCTCCCTGCCCTATTGGTCGGCGGGTTCGGCAGGCCCCGTCAAGCCCGGCGCCCGGCGAAGAAGCGCTGGACGACGACGAGGATGATGAGGGCAGCGAGCGCCTCGACGAGTGCGACCGCAATCAGGCCGGGCGCGATCTGGCCCGTGGCGTCCTTCAGCAGGCCAAGGCCATAGGGCGYGAGGAAGCCGCCGAGATTGCCGAAGGAGTTGATGATCGCGATGCCGGCCGCAGCCGCGGTACCGGCAAAGAGCCGGTTCGGCAGCTGCCAGAACACCGGAATCGCGCCATAGGCACCKGCCAAGGCGAGTGAGAACAGCAGGACGACCATCTGCGGCGAGCCGTGCAGGGCGAAGGCGACGCCTGCGAGGCGGAGCGCGCCGACGATCAGCGAGCCGACGCATTGCAGGAG
>NZ_JBFTZN010000666.1:0-436 GCF_056406775.1 Allobosea sp. P1_A7 | reverse complement strand
GCGGTGAGCCGTCGCGCAATYCATTAGCCCTTCGTSACGATKGGCGTCGCAACCGGCGGGGGCGCCTTGCCYTTGCCCTTGCCAAACCCAACGCAACCGCCAGCAGCAAGCAAAGCGATCGATACAATAACAATAGCCGACTTCGTCATCTGTTGACCCTCGAATACCGTTGTCGCGTTTTTGGTAGAAACTGCGCCGCAACAACGTTTGGTTAAAACAGCGGGCGATCTTCGTGCGCTAATCGCCGCTGCAGCGGCCTCCGGCTGTTTGGCTTGTCCAACAGGCCGGAGGAATTCCATTCGCCGCGCGTCAGAACTTGTAGTTCACGCCGACGCGCAGGAGTCCGGCGCCGCCGCCGCCATTGCTGACCGCGGTATAGGTTCCGGCCGGCAGCACGCCGCCCGCGGGGTTTTCGAAGACCTGGGCCCTCCTGCCC
>NZ_JBFTZN010000665.1:0-438 GCF_056406775.1 Allobosea sp. P1_A7 | reverse complement strand
GCTTCGTCCCGAAAACCGCAATCCACTTTTCGGGCCGATGCTTTGGATCGCCTCCTTCAAAGCGGTCTTCGGTCGCAAAAACCAGCGAGCCCGGCTTGGGTCGATTTTGCCCCTTAGCGGATGATCGTCTTCTGCATTGGGACGCAGTTGTTGGCGTGTTCAAGCAGCCGCGGTGGATGGCCCTCGAAGAGTTTCCACCCCGTCGCGGTATAGAACCCTTCAGCATCCGAAGCCGCGTTCACGAACAGGACACTTATTCCGAGCCTGTGCGCGTATCCTTCCACCATCGCGTTCAAGATTCGACCGTGGCCCTGTCCGCGAATGGCGGCAGTGATGGCAACGAGCCTGACGATACCCGTTCCATCGCGTAGATCATCGAGCCTTGTTGTACCGGCTCCCTGCCCCTTGAACTTCAGCAGCAGGGGATGGTGATGGGGC
>NZ_JBFTZN010000664.1:0-445 GCF_056406775.1 Allobosea sp. P1_A7 | reverse complement strand
TTGATGGCCTTAGCGACGCAACACAGGGGGAGCAAGCGATCAGAGACTTCCCTATTCGCAGCTCMGTTGTCGCGCCAGTTCAAGACAGGCCAATCCGACATCATCGACCTGATGCGGCCCACCGCTTCAGCAGGTATTGTTGCCAGAAGTGAGGGCTTAAGCCCCGGTCCAAGGAATCTAATCTTCGTGCCCGGTCTCGTGGTGCGGGAACCTACACACGAGTTGATCGAGTGAAGTTGTGGCAATCCCAGGGAGGGGAACCAATGACAGACCAGACCAACAAAACCGGCCCATCGCGCCGACAATTTGTCGAGGGTAGCGTGGCTTCGCTGACGCTGGGCGCTACCGGTGCCACGGGCGCGTTGGCGCAGAGCCTGCCGCTGCCGAAGTCGCCGGTGGCGCTGAACATCATCGATGTCGGCGGCGCCCTCGCCCTGCTACAGAA
>NZ_JBFTZN010000663.1:0-445 GCF_056406775.1 Allobosea sp. P1_A7 | reverse complement strand
ATCATCTCCTTCAGGTCGCGCAGGCTCAGGCCGTAGGCCAGATACCAGCGAACACACAGCAGGATCACCGATCGGTCGAAATGACGGCCCTTGAACATCTGATGTCCTCCCGCCAAGGCGTCGTCACGTTAACTCCGGCATGGCGGCAAGCGGTGTAGGTGGGCGWGCATGACCCTGCCGACCATCAGCTACAAGCGCCATCGGTTCCCWCCGGCGATCATCGCCCATGCGGTGTGGCTGTATTTCCGGTTTCCCCTGAGCCTTCGCCTGGTGGAGGAGATGCTTCTGGAGCGCGGCATCGCCGTCTCCTACGAGACGGTGCGGCGCTGGGCCTTGAAGTTCGGGCGGGATTACGCCCACCGCCTGAAGCGCAAGAGGCCGAGCCGCCGCGACCTTTGTACGCCCACCGCCTGAAGCGCAAGAGGCCGAGCCGCCGCGACCTTTG
>NZ_JBFTZN010000662.1:0-446 GCF_056406775.1 Allobosea sp. P1_A7 | reverse complement strand
CGCCATAGACGACGCCCAGAGCGCCGAGGGTCGGGGCGCGGACGGAGCCGTTGTGATGGTGATGAGACGCAGAGCCGTTCTGCGACAGAACCTCACGAGCCATGCGCCGGCCTCCCCATTACATGGAAATAGCGCATGCAGCAGCGCTCCTAGCAAGACATGTTCCCCTTTGCCTGCACTGCCGCAACGACGGGGGTTACCGGCCGCCCGGGCTGGGAGGTCAGGCGTCAGGGATCGTGGGAACCGTCTCGCGCTAGCGCGCTGTCGTCAGGCAAGGCGCGATGACGATGGCGCCGAATTGCGCGCGGTCGGGACTGTCCGGTATTTTGTGTCCGGGGCCATAGTGACGCCGATGGAGGGCGYTCATGGTCATCAAGAAGGACACACTGGATCAGTTGCTTGCGGGACGTGATCCGCGCGATGTTTTCGCCAAGGACGGGCTGGTC
>NZ_JBFTZN010000661.1:0-460 GCF_056406775.1 Allobosea sp. P1_A7 | reverse complement strand
CCGCAGGCGCTGGCAGCCAGGAGGCTGGCACTGTGCTCAGCCGCGACGGCACGTTGCTCGCCAGCTTCGTGTTCGAGGAGACGTTGCGTCCGCAGGCGCAGGCCGCAATCGCTGCGTTGCGCAACGAGGACATCGCAATCGCACTGCTCTCCGGCGATACGCAAGCCGCCGTGCACAGCATTGCCGCCAGGGTCGGCATCGGCACGGTCGCCGCGGGGTTGCTGCCGGCGCAGAAGGTCGAGCGGCTCGCCGCCCTCGCGGCCCAGGGCCGCAAGGTGCTGATGATCGGCGATGGCCTCAACGATGCACCCGCGCTCGCCGCGGCGCATGTCTCGATTGCGCCGGCCTCGGCCGCCGATATCGGCCGCAATGCAGCCGATTTCGTCTTCCTGCATGACGGGCTCGACGCGATCCCGACCACACTCAAGCTCGCGCGCGGCTCCGCCCTGCTGGTGCGGCA
>NZ_JBFTZN010000660.1:0-464 GCF_056406775.1 Allobosea sp. P1_A7 | reverse complement strand
CCTGATCGCCGAGCGCGACAACCTTGCCGCGATCACCTTCCCGGCCGAGTTCGCCMGATTCTCCGACGAGGCCAGCCAGATCATCCAGGGCGAGACCCGGTTGTTCGACGGCAACCGCACCAACCGCGAAAGCCGCAAGGAACAGCTCGAGATCAGCATCGTCCAGTCCGGCGAGGAGGTGAAGGGCCTCGAGGCCCGCCAGGTCGCCAAGGTCGAGGAGCTGCGCCTGGTCGARCTCGAGCGCAACAAATATCTCGGCCTGTTCCAGAAGGGCTTCATCGACGGCACGAAGGTCTACAACATCAACCGCGAATGGGCTCGCCTGCTCGGCGAGCGCGGCGAGATCGAAGCCTCGATCGCCCGCGCCCGGCTGCGCGTCAGCGACGCCCGCCTCCAGATCATCGCCGTCGACGAGACCGCCCGCACCGAGGCCCAGCGCGAGCTGCGCCAGGGCTGCGCCAGGT
>NZ_JBFTZN010000659.1:0-464 GCF_056406775.1 Allobosea sp. P1_A7 | reverse complement strand
CTTCATGCCTGATGACTATCCGCCGGCATGGTTAGATTGGTACTTCAGCGAGCAGTACCTGCTGGCGTGTTGGCTCTTGGCCGGCGAAAAACTAAGAATTGAGTTCCCCGCCTACTTCATTGGCACGAGATCCAATCTTCATTCAAAGCTATCTCACATGTGGAGTGCTCCTAGTCTTCAAGGCGCCAACCACTTTGGGGGCTCGTTCTTCGCAACGGTGGTGTGACGTAGGACGCAGGTCAGCAGGAATCGTCGGGCAGTCATTGCCGCTACAGGTCAAATTTATCGAGAGGTCCGGCCCTGCCCAAGCACTCTGGATTAGGCGGCCCCACCAGCGCTGCAAGATACGCTCACAGACGCGCCACACCGGGATAAT
This sequence comes from Allobosea sp. P1_A7, assembly GCF_056406775.1. Classification (NCBI taxonomy): domain Bacteria; kingdom Pseudomonadati; phylum Pseudomonadota; class Alphaproteobacteria; order Hyphomicrobiales; family Alloboseaceae; genus Allobosea; species Allobosea sp. P1_A7. The sequence goes on along the minus strand of NZ_JBFTZN010000659.1, from coordinate 88 downwards.
CGATAGCTCGGGAATGCCGGTTATCGCCTCCAAGACTGCCGGCAGCCCAACCGAAGTTCCGCACCATCGTCGCCCAGCACAGAAGCGG
>NZ_JBFTZN010000658.1:0-466 GCF_056406775.1 Allobosea sp. P1_A7 | reverse complement strand
GCTGGGTCCTTCTGCATCGCGATCGATCGTGACACGGTCACCATGCTGATGGCGTTGGCTCCGGCGACATACTGGCAAACTGCGCATTATGTCGGTTGGCCGGCAGTCCTGGTCCGGCAGGATGACGCGGATCCCGAGCATGTTCGTGCGATGATCAATCGCGCCCGGGACTGGAACGCTAGCCGCCCGCGCTTGCGGGTGAAGAGGTAGCGGCCAGCCGCAGCGCTTTATCTGGTTCTGGCGCCAGGCCGGCGGGAGTCGGTCGGTCCATCCGCGGGACCATGCTGATCCGCGCGCCGAGCCTTGTGTTCCGCGTCTTCGAACGCAGAAAGCCCGCAGCGTTTATCGCGGCGGGCTTGAGTTGTTTTTGGGATGTTTGGTTGCGGGGGCCAGATTTGAACTGACGACCTTCAGGTTATGAGCCTGACGAGCTACCGGGCTGCTCCACCCGCTCCACCCCGCGGTA
>NZ_JBFTZN010000657.1:0-479 GCF_056406775.1 Allobosea sp. P1_A7 | reverse complement strand
CCCTGGTCCCTCGAAGAGACAATCGCGAGCGCCTGCACGGGATGCGGCGCCTGCGTCAGCGCCTGCCCGCAAGCGATCATCAGGCTCGATGCCCGGCAGAGTCCCGAGATCGATTTCAGCTCCAGCGAATGCAGCTTATGCGGAGCCTGCGCCGCAGCCTGCCCGGAGCCGGTCTTCGATCGCGGGCGATCTGGATTCCAGCACGTTGCCGTGATCGGGGACACATGCTTTGCCGCACGCGGCATCGTTTGCCAGAGCTGCGGCGATGCCTGTCCGGAAGCGGCGATCCGTTTCCGATCGCGCCTTGGTGGCCCTGCCCTGCCTGTTCTCACCGCCACTCAATGCACCGGCTGCGGCGCCTGCATCGCGGCCTGCCCAGCCGCCGCCATCGGAACCTGCCCCACGGCAGCGGAGGCAGCCCATGCCTGAAGCCCAAGCGGCCGCAGCGGAGGCAGCCCATGCCTGAAGCCCAAGCGGCC
>NZ_JBFTZN010000656.1:0-482 GCF_056406775.1 Allobosea sp. P1_A7 | reverse complement strand
GTGCCGTCCCGTCCAGCAGCGCAAGGCAAAGGCAGAGGCCGACCCATAACGCGATCGCCAGACACAGCAGTTCCGGTACGTTGACGAGGCTCGGCACCATGGCCATGGGCGACAGCGCCGATCACAGTCCCGAGCAGGCGGTAGATCGCCTTCGCGCTCGTCCCTCCGGCGAGGGGCTGCGAGGTGATGTAGACGGTGGCCATGGCCCAGGATGGGCGCGGGAGATCGATCCACAGCGCGATGACGAAGGCGAGTATGGCGGCGCCGAAGGTCTTGAGCGCGAAGATCAGGTCCGCGAGTCTGACCAGGAAGGGCCTGTCCGGGGGCATGTTCCGGTCTCTGAGGGCGTCGCGTTGGCATGGTTGCCCAATGATCGACGGACCGCAAGTCGAGCTGCGCATTCAGGATCCGGCCGCTCGGCGCGGATGTCGACGTGCAGACCTTGGACTTGGACACCGTCGTCCAGCGCCGCACCTCCAGGG
>NZ_JBFTZN010000655.1:0-485 GCF_056406775.1 Allobosea sp. P1_A7 | reverse complement strand
GCCGTATCTGACCCCTTGGCGATGCTGCGGATTGTGCTGCCAGTGCGTCACGCGATCGCGGTTGATATTGATGTTGTTGTTGTTCCAGTTGATGTTGCCGCCCCAATAGCCGCCGGTCGCCCAGCGTCCGAGCGCGTAGGCGGTGCCGAAGGCGAGACCGGTCGCAACGACGCCGGCCGCTATGTAGCCCGTGTAGGGAAAGTAGTAGGGCGGATATTCCGGATAGGGCCAGGMGCCGTAGACGACGCYRGGMTCATARTASGGCACATAGATGGTRTCSGRTGYSGYYGGCGCGATSGCGATGGTCTGYCTYGCGCCCTCCTGCTGCACGGTCACCGTCTGCTGCGTACCCGAGGTGAGCTTCTTGTTCTCGTAGGCCCGCGACCTCATCCGCTGGACAGCGTCCATGACGTCGGTTTCCTGAGCGAGAACTGCATCGCCGAGCTTCCGAGAACTGCATCGCCGAGCTTCCGCGTCCAGTCCAG
>NZ_JBFTZN010000654.1:0-507 GCF_056406775.1 Allobosea sp. P1_A7 | reverse complement strand
CCGCCGAGGAGATCGATGCCTCGATCCGCGAGCTGACGCGCCAGACCTTGCACGCCGACGACACCGCGCGCGAGGCGGCAAGCTATGTCCGCTCCACGCGCCGCGATGTTTCCGGTCTCACCGAGGCTGCCGACAAGGTCAGCTCCGTGCTCGCCTTCATCGAGGACATCGCCTCCCGGACCAATCTGCTCGCGCTCAATGCCACGATCGAGGCGGCGCGTGCCGGGGCGGCAGGGCGCGGGTTTGCCGTCGTTGCCGGGGAGGTGAAGAACCTGGCGGAACAGACGCAGAAGGCGACGCGCGACATTGCCGATACGCTGCAGGATATCCGCTCCGCCGCCTCCACCGCTTCAGATGCGATCGCGCGGATCGAAGGCACGATGAGCGTGATCGAGCAGACCTCCAGCGCCATTGCCGAGGTCGTCGGTCGGCAGGCCGGGATCGTCTCCGGCATCGCCTCGGACGCGGTGCTTGTCGCCGGCAGCACCAATGCGGTCAGTGAGAGTG
>NZ_JBFTZN010000653.1:0-518 GCF_056406775.1 Allobosea sp. P1_A7 | reverse complement strand
GTCTCGCGTCGAGGTGATCACATCTGTCGAGCGTCGGCGCCGGTGGTCTCGCGAGGAGAAGGAGCGGCTTGTCGCGGCGTCGTTCGAGCCTGGCGTTTCCTCATCCGAGGTCGCGCGTGCCGCTGGCATTCACGTGAGCCAGCTGTTCCGGTGGCGCAAGGATCTCTGCGATCGGATTGGGCTTCCTGCTCCACAGTTCCTTCCGGTAGTGATGGAACCGGAGCCGCCATCGSCACCACAGCCGCAAGCACGGACGCCTGCCACGCGGCGCGGACGGCCACGCGGACGCGGTAAGCGCGGCATCATCGAGATCGAGCTGGTCGGAGGAAAGCGCGTCCGGGTCGACGGCGATGTCGATATCGAGACTTTACGCCGGGTTCTCGATGTGCTGGGTCCGCGATGATCTCGGTTCCGAGCGGCGTGYGGGTGTGGCTAGCGACGGGCCCTACCGAAATGAGGAAGGGCTTCGCCGGCCTGGCGCTGGTGGTGCAGGAGACGCTGAACCACGATCCCCATGG
>NZ_JBFTZN010000652.1:0-525 GCF_056406775.1 Allobosea sp. P1_A7 | reverse complement strand
CTCCGCGACAGCGGGCGGCTCCCGGCCGTGGAAGCCGACCATCGTCTCGCTGAAGAGCGAGGCCTCGTCCGGATGCTGGCCGAGATAGTCGAAGACCGGCACGCCCTGCGCCTTCTCGAACGCGGTCCTGCCGGTCTGCAAGGAATAGGCGATGTCGTCGAAGGCCCCCGCGAACCAGGGGCTGCCGGCGGTGAGGATGGTGGCCCGCGCCGAACCGGGCGCGCCCGTCTTCAGCGCCTCCCCCAGCGCCGTCAGGGCAAAGCGCTGGCCGGCCTGCTCGGCAAGCAGGCCCAGGCTGGCGAGGCAGCGCATGAAGCGATGGAGCGAGGGCGCATGGAGCCGCAGCGGGCCGGCCAGCTCCTCGGCACTGCGAGGGCCGGTGGCCAGGTGGTCGGCGAGGTCCAGCCTCGCGGCTGCGTAGACCAGACGCGAGACCCAGGCGGCCGTCGCCATCTGGATCAGCGTGACATGCGGGGGAGGCTCCTGCGCTGCCGCGGGAGGCGCTAGGGTCGATGCGGCGTGGGG
>NZ_JBFTZN010000651.1:0-536 GCF_056406775.1 Allobosea sp. P1_A7 | reverse complement strand
GTCTGGAACGATATCCCGCTGAGCGTCGCCACCATCCGCAACCACTATCACTTCATCCCCACCGGCCAGTCCAGGCGGCGATAGTGGATCAGCAAGCGGGGTTATCGATCGTCGCAAGGTGGCCCGCTCGCACCAGTTACATAGTAACCATGCGGCGTAGGCCGCGGTGCGGCTATTTCGGGGTATCCCTCCGAGTGCGGCCGCCTTGAGAATTGAGGCCTGGCGGTGAAAATTCGTCTGTATGGACGTCTATACAGGCACACCGATCAGTCGGCTTGAGATCGTTGAGAGGGGCGGTCGGCGACGCATCAGCGATGAAGCGAAGCTGCGGATCGTCGAGGAGAGCTATTCGGGTCGGCGTCTGGGCTCGGCGACGGCCCGCAAGTACGGGATCACGCGTGCGCAGTTGAACGACTGGCGCGACGCCGCGCGGGCCGGGCGGTTCGGTCCAGTTTCGAGCGCAGGATTTGTTCCGGCTGTGATCGTGCCGGAGGTCGCGGCGACGACCGGCCCGCTGATGGCAGACGTGGCAGACG
>NZ_JBFTZN010000650.1:0-545 GCF_056406775.1 Allobosea sp. P1_A7 | reverse complement strand
ATGCCCGAGGCGGACGTGTTGCTCGGGGCGTCTGGGGCGGACAACCTGATCGGCCAGGGCGGCGACGATGTCCTGATCGGTGCGGGCGGCGACGACACGATCTCGGCCGGCGACGGCAACGACTTCGTCGATGCCGGGGAGGGCCGTGACGTGGTCTTCGGCGGAGCCGGCGACGACGTGCTGCTTGGTGGGGCCGGCAACGACCTGATCGATGGCGAGGCCGGCAACGACCGGATCTTCGGTGGCACGGGCGACGACCGGATCACGGCCGGCGCCGGTGACGACACTGTGGTGGCGGGCGCGGGCAATGACGTGATCGTGGCTGCGATCGGTGACGGCAACGACGTCTATTTCGGCGATGACAGCGACGGCGGCACGGGCATCGACACGCTCGATCTCTCGGCGATCCTGGCGAACCTGACGGTCAATCTCGGCAACGGCCTGCTTGGACGCGGYAGCGCGGTCAGCACGGACACCGGCAGCGACACGCTCTGGAGCATCGAGAACGTCGCGACTGGCTCGGGCAACGACACGATCACGGCCAG
>NZ_JBFTZN010000649.1:0-547 GCF_056406775.1 Allobosea sp. P1_A7 | reverse complement strand
TCGCAGCTCTCCGCAAGGAATTTTATTTTTGAGTTGCATAGTAGGGAACAGGAAGAGGAGGCAAAACGGAATAAAAGGAACGACGATGATGAGCCCGAGACGGGTGGGTTCACTCTGTGATACCGCTTTGGCGACGATACATTTCGGCCGCGCGCACCATCGACGCGTTATATTGTCCGATTTTAATCCCGTGTTGCACCCACGGGTGATCGAGATTGAGTAGGGCGCCGTCCCCATACTCCGCCTCGATACGCCGCCCGCTCTCAACAAATTTTGCATGCTCGGCAATTTCGCGTACGGACTCTGGATCTTTGGTTCGGCTAATGATGTCTCGCCAAAAGGACATCGCACCGTCCACCCCGCGAACGCTCCCCATTTCCTGGGATGCCTGCAATTGCCTGCGGATTCCGACGAATTCGGCGGGCAATTCCGATATGAATTCGGCACCCTGTTCCGATTTCATTCCGGCACCCCATTCCGATTTGAAGCCGGCAGGTGCGAGGTGATTTGCCTGGGTCGTTCGTGATGATTGTCGTGGATGGATTTG
>NZ_JBFTZN010000648.1:0-610 GCF_056406775.1 Allobosea sp. P1_A7 | reverse complement strand
CCGTTGCCAGGATGCCGAACACGACGCCGTAGAGGAGCACGCCGGGAGCCAATGCCTGGGCGCGGACGAAGCCGTGCTTGAAGCCGGAGAGGGTGAAAGGCGATCGCGCACCCGATGCCATGTCAACTCTTTCTAACCTTTTACAAGGTTAGTATTGTCGAGCAGCCATCGCAGCTGTCAAGTACGTCCGGCAAGAAGGGAAATCTGGTTTGATCCAGCCGGCCACCGACCCGCGCTCCTATGCGACCCATCCCCCGCTAGCGTTGGGGGGAGCGCTTTGTCTCGACTTCATCAACACGACGGCCTGGCGGGGCGACCCGGCGCGAAGCGCAGAGCGGCTGCACGACTATGCCGAACTGGTGCATTGGGCCACCGGGCTGGAACGCATCGACACGCGCTCCGCCGCGCTGCTTTTGGATGAGGCCGAGGCGAAAGTCCGGGCAGCAGAGCAGGTCCACGGTTTGGCGCTGCGATTGCGGGGAGAGATCGAACAGGCCCTCGATCCGGCGCATGCCGGCCTGGCGCGGCTTGTCGAGGTCGAAGCGTTGCTGCGCGACATCGAACGCGTGGGGCAGCTCGTCGACACTGGTGCAGCCCGCATCCATCACTG
>NZ_JBFTZN010000647.1:0-612 GCF_056406775.1 Allobosea sp. P1_A7 | reverse complement strand
CCATCACCAGCATCGGCATGAGTATCGTCAGCACTGTGTTGATGATCATCATTAAGCCCTGACACGGCGACCTCCTCGTCTGAGAGGCGAGATCATCCAGACTTGGATCCAGCCGCGGAAGGTGGCGCGCTCGCACCAGGTACGTTACTATTTACGCCACCCCCAAAACCGCGCTGATCAGAAGCTGGCTGGCGCGCCGACCCCGTTACCATGTCCACTTCACGCCGACCTCCGCCTCGTGGATCAACCAAATCGAACGCTGATTCGCCGAACTCCCCCGAAAGCAACTGCGGCGGGGCGTTCACACCTCTACGGCCCAGCTCGAAAGCGATATCCGCAGCTTCATCGAGCGCCACAACCCTACAAATGGTCCAAGTCCGCCGACGAGATCCTCTCGGCCGTCAGGCGCTTCTGCCAAAAGGCCGAAAACACCTTATGCGGCGAACTTTAGATTCGCATGACTAGTGGATTGATTCCAACGTTTGATGCCCGCGCCTAACGGCTGCGATGATGTGGTCGGGATCGGCTTTCCATAGGAACGGGCGTGGTTCCCGGTTGTGCTCCTTGATGATGAAGCGGTTGATGGCGGCCTGCAGGTCGACGACGGAATGG
>NZ_JBFTZN010000646.1:0-625 GCF_056406775.1 Allobosea sp. P1_A7 | reverse complement strand
CCCGAGAGCGCGGCCGGATGGCGCTGGCCGAGATGGCCGAGGCCGACGCGCTCCAGTGAGGCCTGGACCTTGGTCTTGATCACGCCTTCCGCCTGTTTGCGGGCGCGCAGGCCATAGGCGACATTGTCGAAGACGGTCTTGTCGGGAAACAGCGCATAGTCCTGGAAGACCATGCCGATATCGCGCTTATGCGGCGGCAGATGCGTCACCTCGGTACCGCCGAAGCGCAGATGCCCACGCTCGGCCGGGACGAAGCCGGCAATGGTGCGCAGCAGGGTGGTCTTGCCGCAACCGCTGGGGCCGAGCAGGGTGAAGAAGGAGCCCGGCTCGATCGTCAGTTCGAGCCCGTCGATGACGCGCTGGCCGCCATAGGCGACGGCCAGATTCTCGATCGCGATACCCATATCTCCCCCTCGGTGCTGGAACTCCGGCGGATCGGCGCCGTCTCGGAGCGGGTTGGCTCAGTGTTTCATGCTGGTCTCGACGAGCCGCAGCATCTCGCGGTGGCGCGCGGGATCGCCCGCCGCCATGATGCGCTTGCCCGTGCTCTGGGTGAGCGGCTGGCCTTCCCAGTGGGTGACGACGCCGCCGGCCCCTTCGTTGATCCGCCGGCCCCTTCGTTGAT
>NZ_JBFTZN010000645.1:0-628 GCF_056406775.1 Allobosea sp. P1_A7 | reverse complement strand
AGACCATGCACCGGGCTTGATTAATGATGCGATCGCCTTCGAGGTCGAAGAGCGCGGCCTCGACGATTTCCYGGCGCACTTTACCTTGCTCGGTGGTTATGTTCGCGGGAGTGGGCACATCCTGAACGCCACCGGGCACACCGCATCACCGCAAAGTATCGCGGCGGTCGGTGGTGCCTCGACGGCATGGATGATCGACCCCGAGCGTGATCTCACGGTCATCTTCCTATCTGCCGGCTTCATTGAGGGGCTGCGCCATATCGAGCGTGTGCAACGCATCAACGACCTCGCCCTCGCGGCGGTCGACGCCTAACAAAGTGCTGGAGAGGTAACCCGAGAGCCGCCTAACCAGTCACTCAGTAAAAGTCAGATCAAGAGCGTTTCAGGGCCTCGCCATGTCGCTCGTTGCAATCCAGCGCGATGCCATTCGATTAACGCCGACGAGCGCGGAACCAAACTAAAGTTCGCAATGGGTCGATTTCACCCCTTGGATTTCGGTCCGGAAGCTGACGTTCGATGAGCTGCCGAGCGGCGACGGGGTAGCGGCCGAAACAATCTCGGCCGATAATCTGCAATTAATTGCAATATAATCGGCTTCAGCTAGTCTGTGAGACGGACCAAGGAGGGG
>NZ_JBFTZN010000644.1:0-629 GCF_056406775.1 Allobosea sp. P1_A7 | reverse complement strand
CTGTGTGACCTGCGATAATCTCGCGGCGTCAACCGAAGGCTGCCGTTGAGATGCCAATTGCCGGCCTCCTCGGCGACCTAGAATGAAGACTTTGAACGCAGGGCCGACTTGACCGTGCTCCGCGACTTCTCTGTCGCAGAGCACGATGTCGGAAACGCTCGTCTCGAAGGCCTCGTAGGCTTAGACAGGCGTCATTTCCATGCCGAAATCTTCTGCTTGCCCTCCGCTGAAACAACAGCATCCAGGAAATTGCTGCAGCGTTCATGGTCGATTTCGCGCTTCTGCGCCTTTATCAGGTGCAGAGGTCGAGGAGCTAAGTAAGCATCCTCTATTAGTATGAGGCCGACCCCGTGTCGAGAGCATTCATCTTTAACTCGCGCTTCTTGAGCCGGATCAGATTTTGTCCATTCGGCGGCGTCAATCGGAAATACAACATATGCCCGCGTCGCTGCAGTTGCGTGCGCGAGCGCTTCAAACACTGCTAGTGGATTGATCGGGACGGAAGAGTCCTGTTGGGGATTCCGGCCGCTGATGCGGTGTGCGACATTGCGGGATGCGTACCGGTATCAGGATCGAAGTCACGGCTTCGGAAAAGGGTCGGCTTGAAGCGATCGTTGCGGCGCGGAGTT
>NZ_JBFTZN010000643.1:0-633 GCF_056406775.1 Allobosea sp. P1_A7 | reverse complement strand
TCAGGTCCGAGGCGAATGGGCAATGATCTGTACCGCTCACAACCTCCTGAAGCTTGCAAAAGCCTCAAGATGAGGACCGGGCACCGAAATCTCCCGCCCAGCCTTCCCGTCATAATCGCCCCAAAATCGTTACTCGGACGGGCTCCTAGATGTGGAGCGTCAACAGGTTGTCCTCGTCGCGAGCGAGTCTGCTGATGGGTGTCTTGGCCTGGATTCCGCCGTGGGGGCGATGCCAGTTGTAGTGATGGAGCCAGCGCGGCAGCTCTTCGGCTCTGCGCTCTGAGTGGCCGCTCAGCCGCTGGCGCCGCAGTGCGATGATCTGCTCGACCTGGCCTGCCGGCGTCGGGCGATGCAGCCGGTGCGGACGCGACGAGCGGTCCGCCAGCCCGGCCATGCCCTCGGCGGCGAAGCGGGCGATCCATTTATGGACGGTCTTGAGGCTGACGCCGGCCGCCTTGGCGATCACGCCAGAGGCCGTGCCTGCCGCCGCCATGCGCACGATCCGCTCTCGACCCAACTGCGTCAGACGGGCATTCTTGTGGATGTTCATCCGGTCCTCCTTCGATGGAGACTGAAGCTTCGCAACCTCAGCTTCCTCGCTCGGGACCGGATGGACAACCTATTGAGAGCTCA
>NZ_JBFTZN010000642.1:0-665 GCF_056406775.1 Allobosea sp. P1_A7 | reverse complement strand
CCCAAGCTCATGGGCATCAACCTTCGCGAGATCGCGGCACAGCGCGCCGACAAGGCCGGACCGGGCAGCGATGCCGAAGGCGTCACCTCGGCCGCCCGCCTGTTCGACGTTCGCGCCTATCGCGTCGAAAACCCGGTTCTGACCACCAAGACGATCACCGAGATCGAAGCCCTCATCAAGGAGACCCGTGCCTTCATCCTGCGCGTTCGCAGCGGGGTGGTGCTGTTCGGCCACGCTTCGGATCGCAGGATCCAGGCGGGCGACATTATTGCCATTATGGCGCGCCATGAGGTTCACGCCGCCCGCGGCGACCTGATCGGCCCCGAGGTGAGCGACCCCGAGCTGCTCGACATTCCGCTCGAGGCGCTCAACGTCATCGTGACAGCCCGCAGCATCGACGAGAAATCGTTGGCAGAACTGGTCGAAGCGGAGTTCGCGCGGGGGGTCTTCCTGTCCAAGCTGACACGCTCGGGCATTGAGATGCCGATCGAGCCGACGACACGCGTCAATCGTGGTRACGTCATGTCGCTGGTCGGGCCGCTGCCGGAAGTCGAGCGGGCCGCGACCGAGCTCGGCTATCCCGACCGCCGCACCTCGGCAACCGACATGGTCTTCGTCGGCTTCGGGATCTTCCTGGGCGGCTTGTTCGGTCTGCTGACACACAC
>NZ_JBFTZN010000641.1:0-666 GCF_056406775.1 Allobosea sp. P1_A7 | reverse complement strand
GTGGAGGAGATGCTTCTGGAGCGCGGCATCGCCGTCTCCTACGAGACGGTGCGGCGCTGGGCCTTGAAGTTCGGGCGGGATTACGCCCRCCGCCTGAAGCGCAAGAGGCCGAGCCGCCGCGACCTTTGGCAYCTCGACGARRTCGTCGTCACCATCGCCGGAAAGAAGCATTGGCTCTGGCGGGCGGTCGAYCAGGACGGCTATACCCTAGATGAGATCGTGCAGACCCGGCGTGACACCAAGGCAGCGCGGCGGTTGCTGAGGCGTCTTTTGAAGAAGCAGAGCTGTGCGCCCGATGATCACCGACAAGCTCGGCTCCTATGCCGCCGCYCGGCGCCAGATCATGCCGACGATCGAGCATCGCGCGCACAAGGGCCTCAACAACCGGGCCGAGAACTCACACCTGCCGCTCCGAAAGCGCGAGCGGACGATGCAAGGCTTTCGATCTCCAGGCAGCCTGCAGCGCTTCGTCGCCGTCTTCTCCGCCGTCCGCAATCTGTTCGTCCCGCCCCGGTCCCGTCGCTCCGCCCTCGCCATCCATCTGCATCGTCTGTGCGCCATGGCACAATGGAAAGCCGTCGCTGGCCTCGCAGCGTGAGCCCGTCACCCGGTTGAGTTCGCTTCAATGGTCCGCGGTTAACGTGAAATGGTCCGCGGTTAACGTGA
>NZ_JBFTZN010000640.1:0-668 GCF_056406775.1 Allobosea sp. P1_A7 | reverse complement strand
TCGATGACGATGTCCGCAGCGGCGAGCGAGCCGAGGCGGCCGTAGCCATAGGTGCCGCCGTAGCCGAGGTAGGAGCCCATGCCCTCAGCGTAAGCTGCCTGCAACCACAGGACGTCGCCAGCGGCGAGCATCGGCAGGTTGAACTTCAGACCGCCCTGGATGGCCCAAGCGGTCTCGTCGCCGCCACGGATGATCGTGGTGTTGCCGATAGCGCCAACCGGGAAGCTGGCAACGTTACGCTGACCGATGGCACCCGACAGCTGAGCGGAGCCCCAGCCCTGGGTCACGTTCAACGCACCGACGAGGTCCGGATACTGGCTGCCCTCGAGGACCGGAGCAGCGCCGTTGAAGAGGACGGCGTTGCGGACGACCGCGTTACGGCCGGCCAGGCGGTCTTCGAGCGAGATCGTGGCCGAGAAGCCCGAGCCGAAGGTCGCGGTGTAGGCCAACAGGTTCGGGCTGTTGTCCGAGCCGCGGAGCGAGCTGAAGCCGAGGTCGTTGGCGTAGAAGTCGAAGAACGACTGCGCGCGACCAGCGGTGATCGGTCCGAACTGAATGAAGCCCTTATCGAGGCTGATGCCAGTCGTGTTGCTGTTGGCGCCAGCAGCGCCGTTGGCGAAGATCGCGCCGCCGTTCAGCGCGCCGTAGCCGTACGGGCCGGTCGAAAC
>NZ_JBFTZN010000639.1:0-1118 GCF_056406775.1 Allobosea sp. P1_A7 | reverse complement strand
TCACAAGAACTGCGCGAATGGACTCTGGCGTAGCTGTGCAGCAGGATCAGGCAAAAATTCCAAAATAGGGGGGTGGATTTTGGCCACATCCGAGGAGTCCTCGAGGCCTGCCGCCGTCGACTATGGGGCAGCGACGATAGCCTTCGACGGCGTCGGCGGCCTCCTGCACGGGAACGGCCTCTACAGCATCGTTTTGATTACCAGTCGCCCCACCGTGATGCGCGACCAGACCGTCCCCATCGTCCCGGTCGTTTCGTGCCAGCTTCAGAGTAGCCGTGAGGGGCTCCTATCCCTCAAGAAGGCAATCGACGACTTGCTCTTGGCCACCTCCGCGCCTCACGGTCAGGCGCAGTGACGGACCCGTGCTTCTGGCCGTCAGCTACGTGTTGCTGCTGGAATGGCTGCAGCAACATCCGGCGAATCGCTCCCCGAGCTTTACAGCATCCTTGCCTCGATCGCGGGGAGCGCTGCTCCGTCGCGATAGCGTCAAGTGTCGGGTGCTAAAGCCATGCCATCGCCCAATATGCATCCTGCCGCCCCGCACCATTTGCCGGCATTCATCACGACACCAGGAGAGAGCGACTATCTCATGGTCGCGATGGCGGTGCTCCTCGTCGTCGCGGTCCTGACGGTTGGCATCATCTTCTTCCGCCTGCATACATTACCAGAGCGGATGGCGCACAAATCCCACAAGATCCAATTCGAGATTGTCGCAGTCCTTGGGCTCTTGGCGCTGTTCACGCATATCCACCTTTTCTGGGTGGCCGGGCTTCTGCTGGCGCTCATCGAGTTTCCCGATTTCTCTGGCCTCTTCGGACGCATGGCTCACGCTCTCGAGCGAATAGCAGGCTCGGCGCCTCGCCGCGGCGCCGGCTCACCAGTTGAGCCCCCTCATCCATTAAATTCCCGAACGAAGCCGGTCGAGCCCGCCCCGAAAGGCCATGCCCCGCAAAAGGCGCCAAGCCATGCTTGAGCTACTGTTCTGCTCGCTTTTGACGGTCCTGCCGGACTACCTATTCCGCCGCTACGGTCAGGGTCGTCGTATCGGCAAGGAGATCACGCTGTTCTCGGTCTGGTTCGAACTGCGCTGGGGCATCACGGCCTGCGCCATGCTGACC
>NZ_JBFTZN010000638.1:0-691 GCF_056406775.1 Allobosea sp. P1_A7 | reverse complement strand
CGGAAAACGTCTGCCAGAGTGGCTGACCCAGGCCTCCAACACCCCCTTCAGGGTGCCGGCTTCATCTCGGAATCACATGCCGGCTTCAAATCGGAATGCCCTGCCGGCTTCGCTTCGGAATACCCCGCCCGCTTCAATCGGAATCCGCAATCATTGCGAGGCTCGGTCCTGGCATGGCTGGCACCGACACATGAGTCTCGTCATGGCGGCAGCTGCTTTCCTTGCCCGGATCAGCGCCCAGCAGCGGCGGAGCGCCTTCGGGAAACAGAACGAAACGAGTCCGGCGTATCCGGCCAGAGCAGCATGATCCGCCGGCTTGCCCAAACCTGCTCCACGCCGGAAATCCTTCGCCTGATCGCCCGGCTCATGACTCACCGGATCCTGTCCGTAGCCTTCACGCTCGACTGGTCACAAAGGCGAAGGCAGCATCTCCTCGCGGCCGCAATCGCCCACCGAAAATCTCGCGTAAATCCGCAACTGTAGTACTAGCTATTCTTACTGAGTCAGAAAGTCGCGGATGCGGGGGATTCGCGCTGCTCGCGGACTTGTTAGGGTGCTGCTTCGAGATCAGGGAAGCGCGCCGCCATGACCGACTGGACCGCGGAGAGTGAAGCGGCGTTCGACGCCTATGTCGAGGCCTTGATTGAGGTGATCGGCCACGCCGACCGAGCTGAGCCGCTGAAGGATTACA
>NZ_JBFTZN010000637.1:0-695 GCF_056406775.1 Allobosea sp. P1_A7 | reverse complement strand
CAGTACGAGTAAGCGCATTCTGCCTCCGTACGTTTGAATCGGAGAAGCTAGAGCCACAGGCGGCCGAGTCAGGCCGCCCTTGCCGCGGAAATCCGGTCGAAAAGTTCGGTGATTTCACTTGGCGCAAAGCTGGATGCGCGCCTCGAATATGAGCTCTCGAACTCCTCGATTGGCATCGCCAGCGCGTCGATGGTGCCTGGTCCAAAGACGTCGGCTTCGAGTTCGTCGCCAGTGAACAAGACCTCGGACGGCTGCAGGGCTAGTTGGCTGCACACCAACCGGTAGATCTGCTGCTGGGGCTTCTTCAGCCCCACGCGAAACGACAACACAACCGCATCGGGTGGACCAGGCAGCTGATCCAGCAAGGCCTGCTCATAAGGGCGGGCGAGATTGGAGCAGATCGCGATTTTGAGACCGGCTCGACGCAAGGCGGACCACACCAGATCCATACTTGGTCGCAGCCGCGTTGAAGCACATTCCGCCGCGACGTCAGCTTCGAGCCTTACCAGCTCTTCTTCCGTTGCGGGGGTGGCCATCTCTCGCGACGGCGTTGTCATGTCTGGACGGCGCCCTTTGATCAAGGGGATTTCTTTGGCGCGGCGAGGATCGTGGGAGCGGTCATGTCTTCGGCCTTTTGGTGCACTTTTCTAAGCGCTGGCCCTGATGTTGTCCGCGTCATCCTTGGCCGTAATCAC
>NZ_JBFTZN010000636.1:0-701 GCF_056406775.1 Allobosea sp. P1_A7 | reverse complement strand
ACATCCCCGCCAACCCCAAAAGGGATCAGCCTATCCAACTGGTTGGCTTTTACGCCGCCCGCGCCACCACAAGCGAGGGCGCTTCATTGGATGGTTTTGTCACCGCCCTGCACACTTCGATTGCTCTAAGCCTGCCGGGGAGGCTGGGCTCGTTTCGCCTGACTCCGTAACCTGGCGCGTTTTCAAGAATCCGGTCTCGCTTTTCATAGGAGGCATTGCTGCGGTTATCCTCGAATTGGCCGAGCCATCCGTACGAGCGGGGGTATGGGGGCACAGCTCATTCCGCATCGACCCCGTGAAGCGCCAGAACAGGCGCGGCAGCGATGACGACGGTCTACGGTCCCCGCCAAGCGGCAGAAAACATGATCGCAGGTGTGGTCCGTGCTCACGATCGAGTGCAGGGTGTCACGCCTGGGCGCCTAGTATATCACGCGAACGACCCGCGGCTGTTGGATTGGGTGCAAGCGACCGCTTCTTACGGTTTCATCGAAGCCTATAGTCGCTTTGTCGCGCCGCTGACGCCCGAAGACTTCTCACGCGCTTTCACCGAAGGGTAACTGGTGCGAGCGGGCCACCTTGCGACGATCGATAACCCCGCTTGCTGATCCACTATCGCCGCCTGGACTGGCCGGTGGGGATGAAGTGATAGTGGTTGCGGATGGTGGCGACGCTCAGCGGGATATCGTTCCAGACCTCGCTGA
>NZ_JBFTZN010000635.1:0-705 GCF_056406775.1 Allobosea sp. P1_A7 | reverse complement strand
AAAATCACGAACCGCCGCGTAGACCTCCACCGCGAACATCCCCGCCAACCCCAAAAGGGATCAGCCTATCCAACTGGTTGGCTTTTACGCCGCCCGCGCCACCACAAGCGAGGGCGCTTCATTGGATGGTTTTGTCACCGCCCTGCACATGTCCCGTCCGCGTCRGAAAGCCCGGGCATCGCCGCTGGCGGCAGCGGAAGCAGAACGGATGCCCGCCCAACGGATCGCGCTGCAGCACATCTTGCGCCAACAGCGCTAAGGAGGCAAGCTCTTGCGGTTATGCAGAGCTCTGCATAACCGCAATTATGCGGAGCGCAGGATTATACAGGGTCCTGGCAGGTCGGCGTCAGCACATACGCAAGATATCAAAGTGTTGTGGGCGCCCCAGTAGCTTTTGCTGTCAGCATAATTAGGTCCTCCCTGACGTGCGCAATGCATCTCAAGGAGAGACGATATGGTCATCATGAGGAGGAAGTCACCGAATCCGGGCCCTATGGACGCCGGCTTCCTGACCCCTTTGATCGCCGGCTTTGGAGTCAGCCTCGCGGCTCTAGCTAGCTAGGAGCCCGTCCGAGTAACGATTTTGGGGCGATTATGACGGGAAGGCTGGGCGCGAGATTTCGGTGCCCGGTCCTCATCTTGAGGCTTTTGCAAGCTTCAGGAGGTTGTGAGCGGTACAGATCATTGCCCATTCGCCTCGGACCT
>NZ_JBFTZN010000634.1:0-1270 GCF_056406775.1 Allobosea sp. P1_A7 | reverse complement strand
CTGGCGTTCTGCGACAGTCAGCCCGGCAACCATTCGCTCTCCCCCCGGTCATCACACAGCGCGGCTCGCGGTGCTCGAGAGAGGGACCGGAAGGTCGAAATCCGGACCGCGTCAGCCAGTGAATACTTGTCGAGAGCCGCCAGATTGGTATCCGGCATTGTCAAGAAGTTACCCAACAATATGCAGGCCGGCGAGATAGGCAATCCCCCCTGCTGCAGGCATTCGATCCGGTAGGATGGTCGCTCGGAAGACCCGCAGACGACTGCGGCACACCTGTCATCTTCTTTAGGATGGAACAACCATCAAAGGCTGAAGTTCAGCGGAACGTGTCAAGCGCAGAAATCAGCTCGACATACACGTTCGGCGGAGAATCCTTTAGTAAGTGTGCAGGCTTGCGACGCGCCCATTCTTGCCATGAAACACCCGCGTTGGACCAAGTGACGCAATCTCGGAGCGCCTATAGTTACCTTTCAACTGCCGAGAAGCAGACATCCCAATCGGTAGCTACGAGCGGATAGCCAAACGTGGTTTCCCGTCCCCCTGGCGACATTCGGAACGTTTGCTCGATGCGGTAGATGCCTCACAAATCTTTCAGTGACGTTGAGGAGCCTAGAACCTCTCCGGTTGAGCCGCTTGCTAAGCGCTCGGTTGTCTTTGCTACCGTCCTCACGGTCCCGGTGACGCATGCGAGGCAGTCGGACGACGCCTCCGATCACGGCTTGACCTCGACTGTGGTGCTAAGGCGAAGCATCTCGAAGTCTGAGATCAGAATTTCGAATTCAATATTCCAGCGGCCGGGCATGGGAACGAGCACTTCGTCGACGCGCCAAGTGCCATCACCGGCCTGATAGGCTGGACGTTCGATCCCCTCGATTCCTGCCACGGGATTGGACAGGGTGACCGTGACCTCTCTGGCCCGCAAAGCTTCGAAGCTGCGATCGAGCAGTTTCAACGAAAGGCTTGCGAGCCCAACCCGGCCCGGCGTCAGCCTGATATCGACCATGGCCTTGGGGGTATGGATGTGCGCAGACGCCGGTTGGGCAGATATTTGCGCGAGGACCCGTRGCGGCGGCGTGAAGCGCCACATAGCGGCAGTGCCAAAGATGAGCAGACCAAGCACGATCTCAGTGGCAATCACCCGCCGCAGCCGAGCCTTCGCGGGGATATCGCCTCCCACGACCTTAACAGTCAGCATGTACCGGTTGCATACCGCCGCCCCCAACAGCACAGCGACCCAGAGCAGCTTAAGCACGAGCACACAACCATATTC
>NZ_JBFTZN010000633.1:0-754 GCF_056406775.1 Allobosea sp. P1_A7 | reverse complement strand
GTATCGGCACGTTCGAGTCATCCCTGATTATCAGCGTGGGCGATCATTAATCGGCCAGCCCGAGACGACAACGCCCCTCGCTGACGGAGTCGTGACAGTGGACACGCCCCGGTAACCTCAACGCATCTTGCGCCACGCAAGGGCGGGTCCATGATGACTTCTAGACTTGGCTTGCTCCGTCGCTGGGAGGCAGGTCGGCAACGACTTGCCATGTTAGTTCATCGTTGCGTGGGAAGCGTCGTATGCTTGCGAGGAGTAACCGCAGAGCTATCTGGCTACGCATCGGGGTCGTGCTTGCTCTCGCCGCACTTGCCATCCTCCCAATGCTGCTCAAATAACCGCGCGCGACCAGCAGGCCGCTGGCTCCGGTCGGACGGCGAAGCCGCGCCGCCACTTGTCAACTCTGGGGCCAAGAGTGGACTCTCTCTGAGAGAATAAGGCTGAGGCTGAGGTAAACGAAGGCTGGGTTGGCCCGAAAGCGGGCGCAGTCAGCGTCGGGCATTGGACCGACACCGGCCGCCCGAGACTGATCTTCAAATGTCTCAGATGGGGTCGATTCCGGTAGTGGCGGCGGGCCGCCAGCAACGTCTGAGATGGGTGGAGGCTGTGTGAAAAGAGCCGAGTCGGCTAGGATTCCTGGAGGTGATGCTCCGGGAGCTTAGATGAAGCGCTTCGTTGAGAGTGAAGACCGTCGGCAGGGTGTCCTGCGGCAGGGTGTCCTGCTTCCCGAGTATCTTGACGACTACGTGTCGGA
>NZ_JBFTZN010000632.1:0-755 GCF_056406775.1 Allobosea sp. P1_A7 | reverse complement strand
CACTTGGAAAGCGAAGCCGATCACGGTTATGCTCGGCGCGAGCGATATCGGTCCAGGCCATCGGAAACCCCTTTTGATTCAGCACCAAACGGGAATCACAACCTGCTGATATCGCTCAACTCCTTTTAAATCCGGCTCTGAGACCCGATTTCATCGCCAGTCCCAGCGGGATCGGCATCAGGCCCTTCACCGGGTGCTGGTCGCCTGCACTCCGTGCCAGGTCGGTTGTCATGGCGCTCCAACTCTTCTTCTCGAGACTGCCACAGAGCCGTCGTCCACCTCCGGGAAACGCGCCGTTTTGCCAGGCGCCGCGTTTCTCGGCCGTTTTCAAACTGCGTACACAATGCAGGGGGGTGTTGGTGCTCTCGAACTGGTCGCCCGCCTTTTCTAAGAGATGAGCCCAAGCTGCTCTGAGGACAGGACAAGCTCGGCAATGGAGCGGGCGGCCATTTTTTCCATCACCTTGTGGCGGTGGGCCTTGATGGTGCGAATGGTGGTTCCGAGTTCGTAGGCGATCTGCTTGTTCATCCGGCTCTCGCCACAAGGGCGAAGACCTCGCGCTCCCGCGGGGTGAGGCTGCCGAGCCGGACCGCGCGGGGAGTGTCTGAATTTTTGTGTCCGGGGCGGGTTGAGCTTCATTGAGTGATGAAGCGATCCTCGAACATGATCGCGAACTGGGACGAACTGGGACTTGGCTTCGGTCCATTCGCGTGGGGGCATTTTCCACTCGGCCGCGGCATCGCGCAAGACGAGAT
>NZ_JBFTZN010000631.1:0-767 GCF_056406775.1 Allobosea sp. P1_A7 | reverse complement strand
GATCGCCGACATGTCGAGCGTGTCGATGCCCGTGCCGCCGTCGCTGTCATCGCCGAAATAGACGTCGTTGCCGTCACCGAYCGCAGCCACGAWCACRTCRTTGCCCGCACCCGCCACCACRGTGTCGTCGCCGGCCCCGGCCGTGATCCGGTCGTCGCCCGTGCCACCGAAGATCCGGTCGTTGCCGGCCTCGCCATCGATCAGGTCGTTGCCGGACCCGCCAAGCAGCACGTCGTCGCCGGCTCCGCCGAAGACCACGTCGCGGCCCTCCCCGGCATCAACGAAGTCGTTGCCGTCGCCGGCCGAGATCGTGTCGTTGCCGCCCGCTCCGATCAGGACATCGTCGCCGCCCTGGCCGATCAGGTTGTCCGCCCCAGACGCCCCGAGCAACACGTCCGCCTCGGGCATRCCGACCAGAACCAGTCCGGCGTCCGGCTGCGTTGTCTGGCCGGTTCCGCCGCCATTGCCGGTATCGGTGCCGGTGCCGCAACTCCCGCCGCCGCCGTTCYCGGTCYCRTTGCCKGWGCCGCYGCCGCCGCCATTCTCSGTCTCGTTGCCGGWGCCGCYGCCGCCGCCRTTCTCCGTCTCGTTGCCGGTGCCGCCGCCGCCGCCRTTCTCGGTCTCGTTGCCGGAGCCGCCGCCGCCGCCGTTCTCSGTCTCGTTGCCCGAGACGCCGCCGCTCCCGTTACCGGTGCCGATGCCGCCGTCATCGCCAACGACGGTCTCGAAGATGTTCTCCGGCAGATTGGTCAGGCTGGTATTGGTAT
>NZ_JBFTZN010000630.1:0-771 GCF_056406775.1 Allobosea sp. P1_A7 | reverse complement strand
GGTCAGATCGACGATCTCGCCGCCATCCGCCAGCAGATCGGCAGCACTCAGTTCCAACACGACCGATTCCGGCGCCTCGCCAACTTCCGGCTGAAGGGCAAGGATGATCTCGTCAAGCGTTGAAGGGGTTGCATCGGGATCCATCGATTGACCTTTTTATGTCTCCAAAGCCGGGGCCTTGTCTTCGCTCAACGTTCCCGTCGCAGGTGACCGGTGATTTCAGGCATTGCTCACCCCCGGCCGCATTGCAAGCACCTAGGTTACCGTCGTCGGCGGCTGATCGTGATCGTACAGAATCTGCACGGAACCCGGGGCCGAGGAGAAGTTGGCGACTGCGACAAAGTTCCCACCAGCGGCAGTTCCGTTATCATCCACCATCAACTGCGTTCCGGAGACGTTCAGCACAGTATCGACCTGCGCCGCAGTCGTCGGCGCGCCAGCGCCGAGTGAGCCTAGCAATGCACTCAGATCAACGGTGTCCTGAACACCGCCGGCATTGTAGTCGCTGATCAGGTCATCCGCAGCGACCGTTAGATGTGACGGATCGATGACGAAAACGTCGCTGCCCGTGCCGCCGGTGAGTGTGTCCTGCCCGGCTCCGCCTATCAGGGTGTCGTTGCCCCCTCCACCGTTGAGAGTGTCGTTCCCGTCCAGGCCAGCGAGCGTGTTGCCGTTGCCATCTCCGGTCAGGCTATCGACGAAATTCGAGCCCGTGAGGTTCTCAATGTTCGTCAGCTTGTCACCGCTCGCGTCGCCGGCCGAGTTCTGGAT
>NZ_JBFTZN010000629.1:0-783 GCF_056406775.1 Allobosea sp. P1_A7 | reverse complement strand
TGGCAAGAGTCCAGGCGCTTTCCGTGGATGCAAGCCATCTTGCGAAGGAACTCCGGGAACTCGTTCCCGCCAAAGTGCTCACTCCGAGCAGCTCATTGGGTGAGCGATCCTGGATCACGGTGCAGGATACTCTTGAACAGATTGCAGAGGGTAAGCTCTGCTCCATGGAAGGTTGGTGCTGGCCGGACGTTCACCCCTTCTGGATCGATGAGCACCTGCACGAGATTCTGGGATGGGCGCTGGGCCAGGAAATCCCGGAACTGGCGGGCCGAAAGCGTCCCGTGCCGAACGGTGGCGTCGCACTCGATCGCCATCCACTCAGTTCCGCATCACGGCCCTCTGCTCCCTATCGGTATTCGGTACTCGAACTCTGCGCCGGTGCTGGTGGTCAGGCGATCGGGCTGCATGCAGCCGGTTTCCGCCACGTCGGCATTGTCGAGAGAAACCCGGAGGCTGCTTCGACCCTGYGCGCCAATCGCCCCAGATGGCCCGTCATCGAAGAGGATATGAACACGATTGATATCGGGCGTTTCGAAGGTGTCGATCTCATTGCCGCCGGGCTGCCTTGCCAGCCTTATTCGCAGGCCGGGGAACGCCGTGGCTCGGCCGACGAGCGGGATCTGTTCGATCGCGCTCTTGAGATCGTCCAGCAGATCCGTCCGAAGGCGGTGATGATCGAGAATGTTGTCGGGATCACTCAGGTCACTCACGCTGTCCGAAGGCTCAACGTCTTCTCCACGCTCGAACGACTCGGTTACGATACCGCCCTCTCAGGCTCTCAGG
>NZ_JBFTZN010000628.1:0-783 GCF_056406775.1 Allobosea sp. P1_A7 | reverse complement strand
TTGCGGGAGTGGATGGAGTAGCTAGCCCTGCACAGAGTAGTTTTGATCCCGCAGTGACAGCGCGCCGTGTGGGCGCTGCTGCGCTATGAGCGCGTTTACGACACGGCGGCTTGCGCCTGAATAGAATTGGTCGACCAGATGCAGGTTAGCTCATAATGTCTGCGAGTGGTGAGAGGAAGATGGCCTGCCAGTCGATCGCCGGCGCTTCAGCGCCGCCACGGTGTCGGGCTCATCTCCTTGCCAAAAGACCTTGCCGAGCTTGCTGCGGGTGATCGGCTGCAAGTAGGCGTTGCTGGACAGAAACGGCATCTCGGTCGGTAACAAGCCGGCGGCCGGTCGCGGCGCTCGGCGCCGTCGTCTTCCCCCAGGCGCCATGACGAGGCGCGGATCCACTGATCGCAATTCCTGTCGGTGTCCGGTTTCGCCAGCCTGCGCGACCTGCCCGATCTCGAAAAGCTCGAGGATGCCGGCCTGCTGAGCAAGGACACGCTCCTGGCTGAGGAGATCCCGATCGGCGGCGACGCGGGGAGGGCGCCTCAGAGCGCGACGACTTCTCGTTTGAGGACTCGGATCCGACCGGTGGAACTGAGCCTTGAGACGGCGCGCGCTAACAAGGCTATAGTTGGGACCACTAAGAGCCGGATTTAAAAGGAGTTGAGCGATATCAGCAGGTTGTGATTCCCGTTTGGTGCTGAATCAAAAGGGGTTTCCGATGGCCTGGACCGATATCGCTCGCGCCGAGCATAACCGTGATCGGCTTCGCTTTCCAAGTGATCTGACGGA
>NZ_JBFTZN010000627.1:0-790 GCF_056406775.1 Allobosea sp. P1_A7 | reverse complement strand
GTCACCTCGGTCGAGCGGGCTGCCGAGCTGCTGCTTGAATGGAACGACCAGACCCCGGACTGGCAGGCTGCCGTCCTGGTCGTCATGAGCTGCCTGGAGGGCGGCAAGTCTCCAATGGACGTGCGGGCCGCATTCGAGGCAGCGGCAAGGTCGAACGGCAAACTGATCGTCATGCCGCCTCCGTGAGCTTGGCCTTGCGGAGCCAGCGGTCGAACTGCCTCCCGACATGGGCCTTGGTCCACTCGACATTGCAGCGTGCGGGTGCGGTGGCGCGTGCCCATTTCCCGCCGCCGAAGCGACCGGACATGCTGATCTGCTCGGGCTGGCCGTCCTTGCTGACGACGATCAGACGGGCCATCCGGATCGCGCCCGAATAGAAATGATGCTCCACGCAGACGAGCTTGTGTTCGGCGAGCGTGTCCGAGTCGAAGGTCTGGCTCGCGACCTCCTTCCAGTGACGGGCCATCATGCAAACCTCGTGAGATCGGGGAATTTCTTGAGCAGGGTCTCGGGCTTAACCGCCTTGTACTGCCAGTCATAGGCCGAGACGCCCTTCTGGCCCTGCTTCGCCAGGATTAAATGGTGCTCCGTCGTGCCCACCGATGTGAGGCGGTGCCCGACATACACCCACGCCTTGTCGTCGGCGTCGTAGGCGACGGTGCCGAGCGGGATCTTCACAGCGCGGCCATGAAGCCGGGGGTGCCGAACAGGACCAGCACCGGGCCGTAGAGCTGCGGAGCCCAGCCGCCGAACGGCTTGCAGGCCGCCCAGGCCAGGGTCGCCTGCTCGT
>NZ_JBFTZN010000626.1:0-798 GCF_056406775.1 Allobosea sp. P1_A7 | reverse complement strand
CCTCTAATTAATGGCCTACCTGCGCAGCGGAGCTGTGAACGCCATTATCAACGCAGCCAGGCGCTCCTTCCGGGTGGGCAAGACAAGACAAGCATGGCCGATTTCTGTCCTTGCTTGACCAAGATGCCGATTGTCAGCACCATGCCGCATAGCACGACCTTGCCATGACAATCTCCGGCGGCAGGAAGTGGTGGTAGCGGATAGGCCGACACTAATCCAAGACTCCCCGGCACCCCCCTTCCCCGGGTGACACTGCCGGGTGCAGGAGACCCCGTAGCGCCAGGGCTCTCCCAAACTGGTGTCTACGGGGTTTTTCGCCAGATGTGTCAGGCGAAACCGACCGAACGGGATCGCCGCCGACGGAAAGCTGCGGCCTCCGCGGCTAGCGGCGATCATGTTTCGAGGAATGTGCCCCAGGCCGTTATCCCGTCGTTGAAACCGCTCGGCGCGGATCGACCGGCGCTGGAGGGTTCCTTGGGAGCGCAGGCGCACCGACTGGCTCTTGCGACGTGAGGTCGACAATCTCCCTCGTGCCTGCCTTCACCAGTACGGCGGTTGTTGCAATCAGCCTTTGCCTCCAATGTGTTATCGAAAAGCACGGAGACGATATGATTTTGTTCGAACAGCTCGCGTCCCGCATCAAAGGGCCTATGGCCGAGAACGAAGATTGGTGGCACCTCTGCTACGAGACCGACACTAACGAATTCTACGTCGAGCACGAGTGGAGCCACGTCCCCAGTAACGGGGTGCAGCTGAATAGCGGCACCGAAAAGCATGATGCAATGACATGGGTAGGAC
>NZ_JBFTZN010000625.1:0-799 GCF_056406775.1 Allobosea sp. P1_A7 | reverse complement strand
GCGTTGACCGAACGACACGGTATCGGGCGCATCGGCGTCCATGACGAAACCGCTCCAGAGCCGGACCAGCAAATAGAGGGCGCAGAGCCAGACGAAGCCCACCACGCTCGATTGCAAGGTCCTGCCCATTGCACTCGAGAGTGGGGTCTGCTCGCGCTCCACGGAGCGACAGTTCAGCCACGAGCGGATCAGCGCCCCAAGCCCCGACGCCACGATCGGAGCAAGCACGACGATGAACTGCGTGGTCCCCGCCTTGACGCCCCAGTGCGCGCCATCAGGCATGACAGCGGCGCTGCGGCCCACGGCCCAGATCAACACGGCGCTCGCCATCAAGAGCCAGGGCGTCGCCGCAGCAACCAAGCGGCGCAAGCCGCTTGCCGAGGGGCCGGGCTGCGCCAGGCTGACAAGGTCATGCCGTGCGTACCAGAACCACCAGACCTTGTAGGCCGTCAGCAGCAGCGAGGACACCGCGAACCATCCGGCAATCGAGGCAGGATCCGACGCCGAGCCTTCGCCGAGCGCGTTCACGACCAGAACGATATGCCCGAAGAAGGCATAGATCATGATCAGCCCGAAATGCCGTTCGGCACGCGGCAGAGGCAGGATGCGCCGCGCCGGGTTCCCCGGGGAAAGCAGGAACCGCCCGGCCATCGCGAACGACCACAACATCCCCAGTCCGTAGAGTTCGGCCGTGGCGATGTGTTGCGCGAAATCGAGCTGCGGCAGAAGCCACCGCACCAGGGTTCGCCCGGCGAGCCATAGGGCCACGAGCGCGGCGAAATCGTGCGCAAAGCCGATC
>NZ_JBFTZN010000624.1:0-800 GCF_056406775.1 Allobosea sp. P1_A7 | reverse complement strand
GGCTCATAGCCGATGATGAAGAACCCTTCCGATTGGATGCACTTGATCTTGAGCCATTCGCCGCCCCGGCCGGATCGATAGGGCGCATCGCGCCGCTTCGCAATGATGCCCTCGAGGCCCATCTTGCAGGCGAGCGCCAGGAAGGCGTCGCCTTCGGCGTCGACGTCCGCGCTGAAAAGGATCGAGGTATGGGGCTTTATGATGCCGGGGAGCATCTCGCGCCGCTCCTCACACGCCAGCGGACGAAGATCGTGACCATTGAGATAGAGCAAATCGAAAGCGTACAGGAGCGCTCCGGCGGCAGATCGCTTGCCGCCCCGGCCACCGAGAGCTTGCTGCAAGGCGCCGAAGTCGGAAGCGCCGCGTTCGTCGAGCACGACGGCCTCACCGTCGAGGATGGCGCTATCCGGCCCGAGATCCAGAACATCACCTGGGATCGTCGGGAACCGGTTCGTCCAGTCATGACCGTCGCCGGCGGGTGGCTTGGAAGCCAGGAGAGCCAGGCAGGGCTTAATCCGATCAGGCATGGCGTCGAAGCGGAGCTTCCGCTGGCGCGCATCGCGCGCCTTGTTGACAGGGCCACGGACTATCTCGACTCCAGGGCCGACACGCAGGATACGACGCGCACACACAACTGATACTCCAACGCAGGCACGAGGTTCGCCCCGCCGTTCCGGGGGGAATAGCGGCGGGGCTCCCCAGGCCGTGACGGCGCCGGATGTGAACAACGCCACCACGCAGTAGCGAACCGCTGTCGAAACCAGCAGTTCCGGGCGGCGACTACTATTTCACTCGCTCAA
>NZ_JBFTZN010000623.1:0-821 GCF_056406775.1 Allobosea sp. P1_A7 | reverse complement strand
GCAGGACTACGACCGCCTGGCTGCGGACCTTGCCGCGATCGGGCGGCCGATCCTTGTCGGCTTCGAGGCGACCGGCAACTACCATCGCACGCTCGCCTATCGGCTTCTGACGGCAGGCTTCGAGCTGCGGCTGATCTCCTCGGTCGCGCTCGCCCGGACGCGGGAGGCGCTACACAACGGTTGGGACAAGAACGATCCCAAGCACGCCCAGGTCATCCTGCACATGCTGCGGATCGGTGCCACGCAGGCCTATGTCGACCCGTTGGCCGCCGGCATCAACGATCTCCAGGAGTTGTCGAAGACGCACGAGACGATTTCGAAGGCCAAGACGCAGACCTGGCAGCCGCTGTCGGCCGGCGCAAAGGGTCCCCGCCTGTACGAATGGGTGCGCCTGCCCCTGAAATGGCAGGCTCCCGACGGCTTTGCGCGCTGGCTGCTGGCCCGCAAGAGCCTGCGCGATCCGGACGCCATCGCCTACTACTTCGCCTTTGCGCCTGCCGAAACGACGCTGGCGGAACTGGCCGGTGCTGCAGGGCTGCGCTGGACGATCGAGGAGTGCTTCCTTCGCGCCAAGGACGATCTCGGTCTCGATCATTGTGCGGATTCCGACGAATTCGGCGGGCAATTCCGATATGAATTCGGCACCCTGTTCCGATTTGAAGCCGGCAGGTGCGAGGTGATTTGCCTGGGTCGTTCGTGATGATTGTCGTGGATGGATTTGACGGTCAAGCGATCGTGGCTGGAGCGGTCAAGCGATCGTGGCTGGAGGGCTCTGCGACTGGCGTTTTCGCATGCTCTCGCCGGCGAGTTCGATGCGGTAG
>NZ_JBFTZN010000622.1:0-842 GCF_056406775.1 Allobosea sp. P1_A7 | reverse complement strand
ACCCCAGCCTCTCAGCACCGGCCCGGATGAACAACCTTCATAGCTTCGACAACTAGGCAGCGCTTGGTCCGCGCCCTGATCGACGAGCTCATCGCCGACGTCGATCAGGCGACCAACGAAGTCGTGCTCGTCATTCACTGGAAGGGCGGCCAGCATTCCGAGATCCGCTTCCGCAAGCCGGCCACCGGCGAGCACGGCTGCAAGACATCCGGGCAGGCCCTGCAGGTCATCGCGAGCATGGCCGCCAGATGGTCGGACCAGGACATCGCCGCCTCGCTCAACCGCATGAAGCTGCCGACGGGACAGGGCAAGACCTGGACCACCGGGTCTCTTCCATTCGCCGCGTCAACGGTATCCATGCCTATCGTTCCGCCGATAAAGACGGCCAATGGCTCACCATGCAGGAAGCAGCCGCAAACCTCGGCATCACCCATCACCGGATCCGCAAGCTCGTCCACGATGGAACCATCAAGACCGAGCAGGTCATGCCCGGCGCCCCGCATCAGATCCGCGCCGCCGACCTTCAGAATCCTGCGATCATCGATGCCATCAACGCCAGGACGCCCCCGCGTCGGGCCGTATCCGAAACACAGGCCTCAATGTTTCCAGACACTTGAAAAGGGGGAGCATAATGACTCCATCATTGCGATGCCGCGCAGAGCTCGTTCGGCGGCATTGTTGGTGAGGCAGATGCGGCCGTCGTCAAGGAAGCGGATGAAGCCGTCCCAGCGCCTGAGCATGATGAGGTGGAACGACCCGCTACCGCAGCATCAGAGTGCTAAAACGTGGTCGTTATTTCAACGCCACAAGGTAGGAGCCGTTCTTCCGTGAAGCAGATTACC
>NZ_JBFTZN010000621.1:0-843 GCF_056406775.1 Allobosea sp. P1_A7 | reverse complement strand
GTGCTGCCGAGGCGATGGGTCGTCGAGCGCACCTTCGGCTGGATGACCCGTTGGAAGCGCCTCGTCCGAGACTATGAACAGCGCCTCGACGTCTCCGAAGCCATGATCCACGTCGCCCTGGGAAGCCTCATGCTGCGGCGCATCGTCCATCCTTGAGCATTCTCAAACAGATGGGGTGATTGGGGTCTCAACCGGCGGGTGGCTGCTCCGTTCGGGATGTTGGAACGTGGTCCGCGTTGAGTGGCCACAAGCATCGGGAAGGAGCAGCCATGACCTATTATGCCGGACTGGACGTGTCGCTGGAAGAGACTGCGATCTGCGTGGTTGATTCGGGCGGATCGTGAAGGAGGCGCGTGCGGCCAGCGAGCCTGCGGCTTTGATCGTCGCGCTGAATGAGCTCGACCTGCCTCTGGAGCGCATCGGGCTGGAAGCGTGCTCTCTGACGGCGTGGCTTCACGATAGCCTGCGCGCGGCCGGCTTGCCGGCACTCTGCATCGAGACGCGCCAGGCCAACGCCGCGATGAAGACAATGCCGAACAAGTCCGACCGCAACGACGCCCGGGCTCTGGCGCAGATCATGCGGACGGGCTGGTTCCGGCAGGTTCACGTCAAGAGCCGGCAGTGCCGGCTGTGGCGCTCGCTTTTGGCGGCGCGCCGCACTGTCCTGAATGAGATGCGCGCGATCGAGAACGTAGTGCGGGCGATCCTGCGGGAGGCCGGGCTCAAGCTCGGTACGCCGGGCCGCCCGACCTTCGCCGTCCGCGTGCGCGAACTGACGCAGGGCGATCCCTGCGTGATGCCGTCCGCGTGCGCGAACTGACGCAGGGCGATCCCTGCGTGATG
>NZ_JBFTZN010000620.1:0-857 GCF_056406775.1 Allobosea sp. P1_A7 | reverse complement strand
ACGCTGAGCCCGTCGATATGCTCCACCAAGGCCTGGATCAGGGTGCCGAGAAGCTTGCCCGCACTGCTTTGGGCCGTCAGCACCATGCCATGCACATCGCCCTGAAGCCCGGCCGGCGCGCTCGCTCTGTCGAAGGTGAGCGTGATCCCCTCATAGCCGGGCGTACGGGATTCATAGGGCAGCGAATAGTCGACGGCGACGACATCGCCTGGACCATGGCTGCGCTTGCGACCGTCATAATCGGCGACTGCGCTTCCGCGTGTCAGCACATAGAGCGACATCTGGGAGATCGGCCGGTCGTCAATGACGCGCTGGCTCCGGGACATGGACATCGCCGATCCGCCATTGATCTGCACGAAGGCCTCGGGGAGCTGCCAGGAGCGGCCGTGGAAATCGAACTGGGCCGGGTCTGCATCGGCCGGTATGGCGCAGTCGACCAGGCGCGACAGCGCCGTCTTCCAGGCCGCGAAACACTCCATGCCCGGGGGGAACGGCCAGGCAATGCTGCGCGAGGCGCATGTCTGCGAATGGGTCTCGGGCCTGGGCAGAGGCGCCGGCCAGGGGCGTCCCGCGACAGGGCGGCCGATCGCGCCGCCAGATGCCGAAGCCTGTGAGAATGGGGACGGGGCGATCTGCGCTGCGCTGGGTCGATTTGAGATAGTCATATGTCCCCCCGCGGTTCCCCGTTGGCCCATCGCTGGGAACGAGGCGCTTTGGGAGAAACTCTAGTCGAGGCGGCGTATTTACCGGCGTTAATCCGGCGTTACACGACCGTTAATCTTGCGCRCCGCACCTTCAGGCCGTGCGGGATGTGACTTTCGAGAGACTGTTGGCAGCCAGCCCCTGCTGTCGTGGCG
>NZ_JBFTZN010000619.1:0-862 GCF_056406775.1 Allobosea sp. P1_A7 | reverse complement strand
GCACTTGTGGGCCCCGTGATTGGTTCGGCGCGACAGGAAAATGAACGAGCCAACACGGTGAGAGTGCTCGCTATGCCAGGTTCCGTTCAATTGCGGATCGGGCGGCCTTGAAAGTTGCTTCTGCGTCCGGCACAGCGCCTTGCTGCTGTTCAAGGATGAGAAGGGCTACTTCGTAGACCTCCCTTATGTCGACGGGCTGCAACGCCTTTCTGCACCAGGAGCGCAGGAGGCCGGCCATGTTTGCGGAGGAGACGAGGTTTGCTGCGGCGAGGCAAGGGACATCGCGTGCTCATTGTGCCGCTGGATGTACAGGTTCTGGTACATTGTAGCCGTCCGCTGCGTACAACGTGATTTTGTTACGCAACGTGCGGATGGAGATGCCGAGTAGTGAGGCGGCATGGGTGCGGTTGCCGCCGGTTTCCCGCAGCGTGGCCAGGATCAGCTGGCGTTCGACAAAGGCAACTGGCAGGCCAACGAACTGATCCACGACGGCTTTAACAGCATCGAGCGCTCGCATGGTCACGGTCCTTTCCAGGCCCCCCGGCTCTGATGGACATCTTAGGATGGCGCCCGCCGTGGTTAAGAAGCGGTAAATCGACATAGCGGGCGGGGCAACAGGGCACCGGTGAGCGTGGTCGTGCCGGCGGGCACATTTTACCGTGCATTGCCGCTGATCGCCGACGCAAATATGTAGCTGGTGGACGTGTGAATAAGGGAGTGTCTGAATTTTTGTGTCCGGGGCGGGTTGAGCTTCATTGAGTGATGAAGCGATCCTCGAACATGATCGCGAACTGGGACTTGGCTTCGGTCCATTCGCGTGGGGGCATTTTCCACTCGGCCGCGGCATCGCGCAAGACGAGAT
>NZ_JBFTZN010000618.1:0-869 GCF_056406775.1 Allobosea sp. P1_A7 | reverse complement strand
TACCGGTGGTGACGACAATATCCAGGGTGGCGACGGCAACGACGTCCTTCATGGCGGCAACGGCGTCAACCTGATCATCGGCGGCTTCGGCAGCGATTTCATCGTCACCGGCGAGGACGCATCGGAAGCCATTGGCGGCCAGGGCAACGACTTCATCCTCGGCAGCAAGGCCAACGAACAGGATATGGGTAACGAGGGCGACGACTGGATCGAGAAGGGAACCTCTGACGGCGCCCCTGGCGACAATTTCGATCCGCTCGGCAATGACCCGGTCATCGGCAACGACGTCTTCATCGGCGATGGCGAAAACGACAAGTTCAACGGCGAAGGCGGCGACGACATCATGGCCGGCAAGGTCGGCTTGGGCGACCGCTTCATCGGCGGCTCCGGCTATGACTGGGCGACCTACAAGCCCAACACCACCGGCGTCTATATCGACATCTCCGATCGCTTCTTCGATCAACCGCCGGTTCCCGGCGGGTCGACCTCGCTCAGCCGCTTCGACTTCGTCGAAGGCCTCTCCGGATCGGATTTCGGCGATGTCCTCAACGGCGATGACTCCGATGCCACCACCCTGCCAACGGCGGGTGCGACCGGCAGCGTGATGACCAATATCGATCTGATCACCGGCTTGCGGGCCCTGCTTCCCCTTCCCGCCGCCGCGACCTTCTTCGACGGTGGCAACATCATCCTCGGTGGCAAGGGCAGCGACATCATCCAGGGCCGTGGCGGCGACGACGTCATCGACGGCGACCGCTACTTGAACGTGCGCATCAGCGTGCGGCAGAATCTGGATGGTTCCGGTCCCGAGATCGCCTCGTTCGACAGCATGGAGCCGATGGTCCCGTTCATGCTGAACGGCACATACA
>NZ_JBFTZN010000617.1:0-873 GCF_056406775.1 Allobosea sp. P1_A7 | reverse complement strand
GTCAGGCTGTCATCGCCGGCCGTGCCGTTGATCTCGGTGAACTCGACGACGCTGAAGAGCGCGGTCTGGGCGACCGCGACGGTCTCGTCACTGACCTCGTAGCTCAGCGTCACCGGGCCAAAATAGCCGGGCGTCGGGCTGAACTCCCAGCCCCCCTCGACCGCGGTCAAGGTGCCGCTGGAGGCGGTGAGATGCCTAACCACGAGTGCATCGCCATCAGGATCCAGCGCCCCTGCGAGCAAGCCGATCGCGGTGATCAGCAGCGTCTCGCAGCGCCCGATGCTGCGCAGGCTGACGACGCCGGCAAGCAGCGGGGCGCGGTTGCTGCGCGGGCTCCCGGGGCCGCCGGGATTCTCGCCACCGGGTCCGCCCGGGCTCTCGCCGCCCGGGCCGGAATGGCCGCCCGGGCCGGGATGGTGGCCGCCCGAGGGCCCGTCGATATGGGCCAGCCCCTCAAAGCCATGGGCCCCGCCCGAGCCGCCGGCACTGCCGGAGAGGCCGCCGCCATGGGCAAGCGTCAGGTTGTCATTGCTGGCCGGGTCCCCGAAGACATCGAGCTTGGCCGGCGAGAAGCGGCGCAGCGGCAGCTGCTCATAGTCGATCGGCGGGGAATCGATGCCGAGGAAGGCGGCAAGCCCGGCCGTGCCGACGGCCTGGCCGCCGGAGCCGAGCGCCGGGTCGGGCTCGGGCTCCTTCTTGATCGCGCCGGTCTCGTCCTCGGCCTCCTTGTCCGCCTCCTCGGCCTGCGCCTGCCTCGAGGGGCCTCCCCCAGCCGCATCCTCGCCCGGGGGCTCGGTGGGCGGACCGAGATCGGACTTGGCGTGGCTGGGGAAGAGGCTCTTGACGTAGATCGCGACCGCGGTCAGCGCAGCG
>NZ_JBFTZN010000616.1:0-879 GCF_056406775.1 Allobosea sp. P1_A7 | reverse complement strand
TCCTGGGACGCATGTCGGGACGGGGCTGAGCGATGTCCTGATCGGGGCAGCGGGGGCGGACAACCTGATCGGCCAGGGCGGCGACGATGTTCTGATCGGTGCGGGCGGCGACGACACSATCTCGGCGGGCGAYGGCAACGACTTCGTCGATGCCGGGGAGGGCCGTGACGTGGTCTTCGGCGGGGCCGGCGACGACGTGCTGCTYGGCGGGGCYGGCAACGACCTGATCGATGGCGARGCCGGCAACGACCGGATCTTCGGTGGCACGGGCGACGACCGGATCACGGCCGGGGCCGGCGACGACACKGTGGTGGCGGGKGCGGGCAACGAYGTGATCGTGGCKGCGGTCGGTGACGGCAACGACGTCTATTTCGGCGATGACAGCGACGGCGGCWCGGGCATCGACACGCTCGACATGTCGGCGATCACGGCGAACCTGACGGTCGATCTCGGCAAYGGCCTGCTYGGACGCGGCAGCGCGGTCAGCACGSAMASCGGCAGCGACACGCTCTGGAGCATCGAGAACGTCGCGACCGGYTCGGGCAACGACACGATCACGGCSAGYGCSGCGGTGAACGTGATGGARGGCGGGGCGGGCAAYGACACCTTCCRCTTCGAGAGCAAGGAAGCGGCGGATGGCGACACYATCCTCGAYTTCGAGCCSGGCGATAAGCTCGACCTCTCCGGCATCGACGCCAATGGCGCGCTCGCCGGCAACCAGAGCTTCACCYTGACCARCGGCCCRGCCTTCACCGCCACGGCCCAGCTGGTGGTCKCCTACGAGACCCGGGCCGACGGCGACTACACCGTGGTCAAGGGCAATGTCGACGCCGACGGCGATGCCGACTTCCAGATCAACCTGAAGGGCAGYCACACCCC
>NZ_JBFTZN010000615.1:0-1678 GCF_056406775.1 Allobosea sp. P1_A7 | reverse complement strand
GGATTGTGCTGCCAGTGCGTCACGCGATCGCGGTTGATATTGATGTTGTTGTTGTTCCAGTTGATGTTGCCGCCCCAATAGCCGCCGGTCGCCCAGCGGCCGAGCGCGTAGGCGGTACCGAAAGYGAGCCCGGTCGCAATGACTCCGGTCGCGATGTAGCCCGGGGCCGGAAAGTAATAGCGCCCTCCTGCTGCACGGTCACCGTCTGCTGCGTACCCGAGGTGAGCTTCTTGTTCTCGTAGGCCCGCGACCTCATCCGCTGGACAGCGTCCATGACGTCGGTTTCCTGAGCGAGAACTGCATCGCCGAGCTTCCGCGTCCAGTCCAGGTTCTTGCTCATCATCTCCAGCACAGACGGCGTGGCGACCAATGCCTTGAYGCTRTCGTCCCAGGCCTGTTTCTCSGCGGCSGMYTTGAGKGCGTCKCCCTTGAGCTTCTTGTTCTCGGCWGCCCAGCGCTGGGCCTGTACGACTTCGAGCGGATAGGTCGAGGCCATCAGCACCTGAGCCAGCAGGGTGTCCGGATAGAGCGCCACGGGAGCGAGGAGCGCGTCGAGCTGCGCTGTCGCGAGCAGGGCCTGATCGACCGGCAGGGCCGCGGGCGTCACTGCCGCGCCCGGCGAAGGAGCGGGCGCCTGCGCTTGTGCGAAGGATTGAAGGGGGGGSGCCARGGCCAACACGCCCRCCAGCACGAACTGGAGAATCATCGCACGCTCCCGATTTCCGCTCCTTCGGGGCGCTCGCACCTGTCAATAGGCCGCTCTGCTTCATCATCTGGTTCTCGTAGATGAAATCCCACATGCAGCCATTGATCTTGTTGCATGAGTTCGCTGTTCCGACGGTCTGCGCGGTAGCTGATGCGACAAGAACCGCGGCGGCCATTACGACGGACGCTGCGAGGGTGATCAGCCTGCTCATCATCAAAGCCTCCACGCTCAATTCGCGCACCGATCCGGGTAAGCTGCCACGCAAACCGTATCTGCCTATCGACTTGAGGCCACAGCCTATACCGACGCAGGACATCGCAATGCGCTCCGACCTGCCCGGTGAATTCTAGCGAATTCCTGCCGATAAGAACCTGTCCCTAAGGACAATACGCCGACGTCCCTCGATGTGCTGTTCTCAGCGCAGGATTTTTCAGCGGCAGTTTGCGCGGGCGCGGCCATGCTGCCCGCAGGCGGTCGAGCGGAACGTACCGAAAGCGATCTGAACCTCGACCTCGTTCAACCAGGGAAGGATTCGGAATGTCCAGCGCTGCCAAAGATGCGCGGTCGATCGACCATTTCTTCTCCGCGCCGTCCGGACGCCATGATCGGTGGCGGGACCTTCATTCTCTCGCAAGATCCTGGGCTAATGGAGRCGCAAAGAGGGGCGCCGTCGAGCAGGCACTCGATGACCTCGGCGTGCTTGAGGAGTTCCATGCCTTTCCCGGCACGGAGCTGATCGCGGCGCTGCGCGAACGCCTCAGGAATGAGGACAAGGCCGGATTTCTCGCTCTGGCGAAGCGCATCTCGGTCGACATCATCACAGGCAACTACAAGCATGACGCAGGCGAACGGCAGGCGGCCGATCTCTCCCTCCCCGAACCCGCGGATCTGCTGCCGCCGGCACTTGGCGAAACCCAGACGCTCCCCGAACCCGCGGATCTGCTGCCGCCGGCACTTGGCGAAACCCAGACG
>NZ_JBFTZN010000614.1:0-893 GCF_056406775.1 Allobosea sp. P1_A7 | reverse complement strand
TCGCTTCGGAAGCCGGCCACGTTGGTGCTCAATCCCCTTCATGGAGCATCCAAAGGGAATAACCGCCCGAGACCGACCATGCGGCAAGGCCTGAGATGGCTACCGTGACGGACCGGACATGCGTCGGGCTAGCCACCTGGAGCCCAACACTCACCCCGCAAACACCGACCTCTCCGCAAATCCCGTATGCCGCCTCATCATCCGGCCCACGACCCGGTCGCGAGAGGTCCGGATGTGGCGCGCCACCGCTTCGCGGGCCGCGGCTGCGTCCCGGCGGGCCAGCGCCTCGATGATCTCGTCATGGTCGTGGCGGACCTCTTCGCCGTCTTCGGCCGCGCCGAGATCGGCGAAGAGCAGGCGCTGCATCTCGTCCATGGTCTGGGCGATGCCGCGCAGGAGCCGGGCATTGTCCGCGATGGTGGCGATCGCCTCGTGAAAATCCTGGTTGGCGCGCATGAAGGCGCGGTAGCTCGCCTGGTCGCCGATGCGCAGCTCGACGGAAGATAGCCGGCGCATCATCGCGACATGGCTGTCGGTGATGCGCGGGGCGGCGAGTTCGGCTGCGGCGCATTCGAGGATCAGGCGCATCTGGATCAGCTCGTGGAAATCGCGGAGCGAAAGCTCGGTGACGCTGTAGCCCCGGCGCGGAATGACGCGGACCAGCCCATCCTGCCGCAGGCGCGACAGGGCTTCGCGCAAGGGCGAGGTGCTGACCTTGAAGCGTGCGACGAGATCCGATTCGTTGAAGACCGCACCTTGCGCGATCTCCCCAAAAATGATCGCGGCGCGGAGCTCCTGATAGACGCGCTCGGCCAGCGAGAGCTTGGCATCCTGTCCTGCTTCGGCCTTGGCCGGCATTGTTCTTAGCCCTTCGTGAAAAGGGTCGCGGGCCC
>NZ_JBFTZN010000613.1:0-894 GCF_056406775.1 Allobosea sp. P1_A7 | reverse complement strand
GCCCACTCCTGATCCCCATCGTGCGCGGTAATGACGATCGTCGGGATATGGATGTTGGCCTCGATCAAGCGATGGTGAAGCTCAGGGCCGGTCATGCCCGGCATCATTACGTCGAGGATGAGGCAGGCGGGTGTCCCGTCGGAAAAAGCCGCGAGAAAATCGTAAGCTGATTTGAATATTTTCGTCTCGTAAGCGTGAACTCTCAATGTCCGGCTCAGGGATTTCAACACGGACGGCTCGTCGTCCACGATAGCGATCCAGGATAGACCTTGCCCCATGGAGCGGAGGCTGACGCAGTTCTTGCTTATTGTCTACCGAACTGTTGGATCGTATGTGAACGATAGTCGAGACGAGCGCAGCTTCCTACCCCACCCATCTCGGCCTCACACCGCATCCCGCGCGCGGACCTTAGGGACAATAGTGGGAACAGCGCGTTAGTGGCAGCATTGTCCAGCAGGAATTGACTTCCCTATATTCCTTGAGAGCGATGTCCAAGCTGGTTGAGGCCTTGGCCATGACGCTGACCCAGAGGCGCGGTCGTGCACGTTTGATGCTGCGCTTGCCTCATTGGCGTGTCGCCTTTGATCAGAGCCGCGATCCGGCGTTTCTCGATATCTGCGAGGCGTACGAATTGACATGCAATGGGCTTGAATTCTGGCGCAGTTCGGACGCGCCCACACGCTCTGAACGGATTGCGGAATACCACGAGCTGGCAACCTCATTGGAATTGGACGCGGAGGCCATGGCGACCGCCTGGACGAAAATCGGAGAACACGATTGTTGAACTAGCTCAGCGCCAACAATCTAGAGATCGCCGCGGCTGTCTGGCCATCGGGCCCAAATTACATGCATCGTCGAAGGTCCCCTAAGGAGCTACCGAGACCGCCCCAAGGC
>NZ_JBFTZN010000612.1:0-909 GCF_056406775.1 Allobosea sp. P1_A7 | reverse complement strand
CTTGTTCTTCGGCGCACCCTTGTACCAGGTCTCGTTGGCATCGAGCGCATACTGCTCGTTGGGACGATATGCGCGGACCTTGTAGGCACCGGAACCGGCCGAGTTCAGCTTGAGCCAGGCATTGCCGAAATCGCCATCCTTCTCGTTCGCCTTGACCAGCTTGGAATCGACGATCGAAGCCACGCCAGAGGTCAGGCAGTTCAGGAAGAAGGTCGGGGCGAAGGGCTTGGAAACGGTGACGACGACGGTGCTGTCATCGGTGGCCTTCACCTTCTCGAGGACATTCTCCTTGGTGAGGCCGAATTGGGTGAGGATGAAGCCCGGCGACTTGTTGAGCGTGACGGCGCGCTGGAAGGAATAGACCACGTCGGCTGCCGTCAGCGCGTTGCCCGAATGGAACTTGACGCCCGGGCGGAGCTTGAACGTGTAGGTGAGATTGTCCTCGCTCACAGTCCATTTCTCGGCAAGCTCGCCGACGAGGTCGTTGTTCTTGGCCAGATCGACGCCGATCAGCTTGTCATAGACATTGGCGCCGACTTCGACACCGGAGAATTCGAAGGCTTCGGCCGGATCGAGCGTAATGATGTCGTCGATCTGCTTGGCCATGACCACCGTATCCTTCGGCGTCTGGGCCATGGCTGTCGTCGCCATCAACGCCGTAAAGGCGGAGGCAACCATCAATTTCGCAACGTGACGCATGGACTATCCCCATTGGTTCATAGGGCGGCCGTTTCGCCGCCGCTTGGGCGCTATCTGTGGCCAGAACGAGCCCGATGTCCAGCGGCTCGGAAATTGCACAGCGCACTGTTCACAAGCCTGCACTCTTCTTGCGCAACGAATTGATAGACCGACGCATTCTTGCGCAGCGACAGCTTTGCGAGCAATCGAAGCTGGGGCTATCCTCAGGGA
>NZ_JBFTZN010000611.1:0-909 GCF_056406775.1 Allobosea sp. P1_A7 | reverse complement strand
GGCTTTGGCTTTGCTGTATCTCATTATGTTCGACGTCGAATCTTGGGGTGATACTTTACAGTTCTTGATTTTTATGGGTGTGAGCGCGGGGGTGGGATCGCATCTGGCGGATAAGGTCGTCTCCTGATCGGTGCCGTGACGGATCGCCCTTGGCGGGCGGCGCCCGTCTGCGCTGGAAAGGGCCAAGGGAGGTCGCCCCGAGGCCGCTCAGGGGGCGTTGGGTCGTGACACCGGGTCTGACCGGCTGCCCTGAAGCCCGCCGCCAGCCGTCTGGCTGTCATTCCAGTATTCGCGGTGTGCCCTGGCAGTCGGGGCAGCGGGCGTCAAGAAATCGACCTATGATTGCATTCGGGTGTCGCGTCCCAGGTGTGGCGCCTAAGCAACTGCTGTCGAATACTTTTGCCTCAGCGGGCCGAATTGATGCGTTTCTGCTTGTCCTTTGCCGGCAACGGCGCAAGCCTCCGCCGGTCGTTTGAGTGTGCGTGAGGGAGTTTGCCCATGAATGCGCAATCAAGATCTGACCTGACGATGACCCGTTGTCACTGGGTTCTGTTCCGGACAGCGATCGTCGTGATCCTCGCAGCAGCCGTATTGGCGCCGCTGACCCGGTGACGGGACA
Source organism: Allobosea sp. P1_A7 (assembly GCF_056406775.1). NCBI lineage: Bacteria > Pseudomonadati > Pseudomonadota > Alphaproteobacteria > Hyphomicrobiales > Alloboseaceae > Allobosea > Allobosea sp. P1_A7. Next base: position 290 of record NZ_JBFTZN010000611.1, on the reverse strand, counting down.
GCGCCGGCACAGTCCTGGATAAGATGCCCCGATCCGGCAGGCATATCTGGATCGGGGCCATGATCGCGATCATTCTCGTGTTCTACGCGTTCACGCATCCGTTCCGGATCGTCCTGCTCCGCGCGCTGGGCTATTGAGCGGCGCGGTGCTGACGGACGGCAGGATTGCGAGAACCGACATCGGCCCTCCGCGCCGCGCAGTCATGCGGCGCGCGGATTTGCAGCGCGGAGCCGGGCAGAGGAGCCCAGGCCCGACGCGACCTTGATCACGCTTCGGGCGCTCTCATCAGC
>NZ_JBFTZN010000610.1:0-909 GCF_056406775.1 Allobosea sp. P1_A7 | reverse complement strand
GCGCGTTTGCGCCGGTTGAAGCGCTCAAGCAGCAATGGCGAGAAGTAGACGACCCCAGCGGTGGATCGTGGAATGGTCGATGCTGATGCCGCGCTCGGCCATCATCTCCTTCAGGTCGCGCAGGCTCAGGCCGTAGGCCAGATACCAGCGAACACACAGCAGGATCACCGATCGGTCGAAATGAAGGCCCTTGAACATCTGAAATCCCCCCGCAATGGGTGGAAGGTGATGCCCTAACCTCCGTAACTGAAGAGTTTGCAACAGAACCCCCCAACCAGGTATGGGATCTCGCTGACGCCGGCCGGAGCCTCGGCCGTGGCAAGGCTTTCGCCTTTCGGGGCACCACGAACAGCGCGTTCACCGGAGGGGAACATTCCCTACGAGCTCTGCTGTACCGATCTCGAGCACATTGCCCTCCTTCGGGAGGCCATCGCGCAGCAGGCCAATCCGAATTCAACGGCTTGCTTCACTGGTCTCCTCGAGGAGCGCGCTGGTTTCCCGATCTTCCACGCAGAGCGCGTAAGTTCTCCGACTATCCAGGCTTCCTTCGATGAAGGCTGGAAGCGCCTTCAGTGCCGCCTTCCGCAAGCTGTGAAGCGGCATGCCGTTTGCCCCCCGATCGGCGCCCAAGACACGCCCATCATCGGTGGCAGGTTCCTGAAACGAYAAGAGAATATTCGAGATACGCGGGTCACGCAGGACACCGATTCAGGGTCAAATGGGATGCCTATWCACAGTCATCGGGAACGGTATCAGWACRCCCCGAGCTAGCGAGCCAATGGACTATCCCAGACGAGAAGCAGCAGCGCCTTGAGCTCGGTGAAACGCTCTGGCCCAAGTTCGATGCTCCACTCGCGCTCGATGTCGCGCAATATGTCGACCATCTTCCAGAATGCGGCGTGTCCACGT
>NZ_JBFTZN010000609.1:0-925 GCF_056406775.1 Allobosea sp. P1_A7 | reverse complement strand
AGCTGCGCTCCTCCCCGCGGTTTTCACCACGAGGCGTGAGAGACCCGTCCGCATTTGATAGAATTTTCCAGGATGCGGCATCCCAAGAAGGGGATCTGCCATGGATATCCAGGCGCAGAACCAACTGCCTCGTAATGCGTGGAACCTCAGGCGCATCATCGGACCGAAGCCGCCTCTGAAGCCAAAGCACATCTGGGCGTTGCGAACCCGGCTTCAGCATGAGGGGCGAACCCGCGATCTCGCCATGTTCAATCTTGCGATCGACAGCAAGCTGCGCGGGTGCGATCTCGTTCGCCTTCGTGTCGGCGATGTCGTCCTCGGAGGCACCGTTCGCCTCCGAACCGCGATCGTTYAGCAGAAGACGGGGCGGCCGGTACCATTCGAACTGACGGACTCAGCCCGCGAAGCACTTACTGCCTGGCTTAGAAAGCGAGGTTCTCGTGAAGACGACTGGCTTTTTCCTAGCCGTAGCCGGCACGGCGATCACATTACAACGCGCCAGTACGGCCGCCTTCTGGACAGCTGGGTAGCTCTGATCGGATTGGATCCAGCGCTCTACGGGACGCACAGTCTCCGGCGAACGAAGGTTGCGCTGATCTATAAGCGCACGGGCAATTTGCGCGCCTGCCAGCTTCTTCTAGGTCACACGAAACTGGAAAGCACCGTGCGCTACCTCGGTATCGAGGTTGACGACGCGCTTYTCCTTTCGGAGCAAACGGACCTATGAGCTTTGGCACGGCGGGCTCCCGCCGTGCCAGTTCCGCCCTTCGGTCAACGGCAAACTTGGGTGGAGGCTGTGTGAAAAGAGCCGAGTCGGCTAGGATTCCTGGAGGTGATGCTCCGGGAGCTTAGATGAAGCGCTTCGTTGAGAGTGAAGACCGTCGGCAGGGTGTCCTGCTTCCCGAGTATCTTGACGACTGACGAC
>NZ_JBFTZN010000608.1:0-932 GCF_056406775.1 Allobosea sp. P1_A7 | reverse complement strand
GCCCTTCACCGTCGCGTGACGATACCGACCTGCGGCTCGGGCCTCGCACCGAGCCAGAGCAGGAGGAAACCGAGCACCAGCGCGACCAGCGCGACGGGCGACCGCATCAGCGAGAGCAGCATCGGGTCCCAGAGCAGCGGATGGAGATTGCGCTCGATGGCTGGCTGCAGCAGCGGATAGCGCGTCGGCAGCAGAATGAGGAGGATTTCGCCGAGCGGCGTGAACTGAAGCGAGGAATTGGCGATCGAACGCGCGCCGTCGATGACCAGCGCCACGAATCCGCTGGCGACAGCAAGATAACCCAGCAAACGGATGAAAAAACGCAGCATCCCGCCCCATTCCCCGCACGCGCCCTTCGCATCCGATGTGCCCATTCGGGCACGGCTYTGCAACCTTGTCCGGCGCTCTCCACGCAAGAATACGAAAAGCGCGTTTCAGGCCTTGAAAGAAGCCGGCTCGGCGGTCATAAGCAGCCCGCCGGACAGGTGGCCGAGTGGTTGAAGGCGCACGCCTGGAAAGTGTGTATACGGGAAACCGTATCGCGGGTTCGAATCCCGCCCTGTCCGCCATTGTCTTGTCATAAGCGTTTGTTTCTTCACGCAATTTTTTTGACGAGGCCGCTTCTGCCCCACTAATTACCCCAACGATTATCGTTCTACGCAAGGACCGAAGCGCTAACTCTGCCGCGGCGGTCTTGTCGATCGGCGCACTGCCCAAACACGCTTATAGCTTTCGCTCCCCATAGCCTCCCTCTGCCGTGTCTCGCTTTTGGGGGAAAAGTGACGCAGGTAGCGGATGTGCAGGGCGGTGACAAAACCATCCAATGAAGCGCCCTCGCTTGTGGTGGCGCGGGCGGCGTAAAAGCCAACCAGTTGGATAGGCTGATCCCTTTTGGGGTTGGCGGGGATGTTCGCGGTGGAGGTCTACGCGGC
>NZ_JBFTZN010000607.1:0-933 GCF_056406775.1 Allobosea sp. P1_A7 | reverse complement strand
AGAGCCGGATTCAAAAGTTCACGCGGGTTTGCAATGTCTTGCGATGCGGCGTGTGAGCATGCGGATGCTGGCGATATGAGCGAAGGCGGTCGCGCTTTCGATGGATTTCTCCCAGTCCTTTGCGAGGCGGCGGCAGCGTCCGAGCCATGCGAATGTCCGCTCGACCACCCAGCGCCGAGGCAGCACGACGAAGCCCTTGGCCGTGTCGGAGCGCTTGACGATCTCGATGGTCCAGCTTCCGTGGCCGTGCATGGCGTCCTTCAGTTTGTCGCCGGCATAGCCGCCATCGGCGAAGATGTGGCGCAGCCATGGATGGCGGAACCGAACCGCCCTGAGCAGGTCGGGAGCGCCGTCGCGATCCTGAATGTCGGCTCCGTGAACCAGCACGAAGATCAGGAAGCCGAGCGTGTCGGTGATGATGTGGCGCTTGCGCCCTTTGATCTTCTTGCCCGCGTCATACCCGCAAACCCCGCCGCTTTCGGTGGTCTTGACGCTCTGGCTGTCGATGATGCCAGCCGTGGGCTGGGCCTGCTTGCCTTCGATCTCGCGCGCCGCCATCACCAGAAGCTGGTTGATCGTCGCCAGAAGGCCGCTGTCGCGCCAGGCGTAGAAATAGCCGCGCACGGTCGAAACCGGCGGAAACTCGCCCGGCAGCATGCGCCATGGGCAGCCGCTCGAAGCGATGAACAGGATCGCTTCCATGACATCGCGCATCTGCGTCGTGCGAGGCCGCCCGCCGCGCCTCGGCGCAGGGATCAGCGGCGCCACGACAGCCCATTCGCGGTCCGTCAGATCACTTGGAAAGCGAAGCCGATCACGGTTATGCTCGGCGCGAGCGATATCGGTCCAGGCCATCGGAAACCCCTTTTGATTCAGCACCAAACGGGAATCACAACCTGCTGATATCGCTCAACTCCTTTTAAATCCGGCTCT
>NZ_JBFTZN010000606.1:0-935 GCF_056406775.1 Allobosea sp. P1_A7 | reverse complement strand
TCCCGCCCCGGTCCCGTCGCTCCGCCCTCGCCATCCATCTGCATCGTCTGTGCGCCATGGCACAATGGAAAGCCGTCGCTGGCCTCGCAGCGTGAGCCCGTCACCCGGTTGAGTTCGCTTCAATGGTCCGCGGTTAACGTGACAACGCCCGTCTAAGTCCAAGGTGATCTTTGTCACGATCGTGCTGGCCGACATGGCGAGCTACGACGCTGTAAATGCCCTTTGGGACCAGTGGATCGATCCGAAGGCCCCCCGTCGCGTGCCTGCATATCAGCCGCGCTTGCGACCTCGGCCATGAAGGTCGAGTTTATCGTCCAAGCTGCTGTTGATGGCTGAGAGCGTGAACCATCGGCTGACCCCGCTTGATGGCTGGATCAGGCGGCCGCGGCGGCCGCGCACCACGCCGCCATCGCCGAAGAGCGAAAAGCTCGGTGGGKCTTSGCGGAAATGAGATGGCGCTGGACGTTGTAGGTGTTGKAGGKGGCTGCGTGAGTGGAGAGAAATCTCTGGGCTGAACCYGGGCTCTTGACCCCCCGCATCGTGCGCTCTCGTTGTCGTGTCGGCTGATGCGAATTTTCCACGTGATTGTTGCACCAGCGACCGCGTCGATGCCGATCCGAGATCCCAAGATCCCGGACTGCCGCTCCATATGAACGCAGGTCATCCGTGATCAAGCGCTCCGGTATGAAGCCATGCTTCTTGAGTAGTCTGCGCAGCAATTTCAGCGCGGCGGCGCTTGTTTCTTTTTGCCTGAAGCARGACGTCCAGGACCTCGCCTTCGGAGTCAACGGCCCGCCAAAGATAGACTAGGCGACCGTCGATCTTGAGATAGACCTCGTCCAGGTGCCATGTGGCGCGAGGCTTTGGTTGGCGTTGGCGGAGATTGGCGGCGATCTTGGGTCCGAAATGGTTCACCCAGCGGCGCACCGTCTCGT
>NZ_JBFTZN010000605.1:0-958 GCF_056406775.1 Allobosea sp. P1_A7 | reverse complement strand
ATCTGCACCGTGCCGGGACGCGCGCCGCCCGGGAAGCGCTTGTAGCGATTGAGATGGGCGATCAGCATGCCGCGCCATGACGCCGTCGAGGCGGAGGGCGATGCAGCGGAGCCGGTTGGCGCGGAGGAAGGAGCAGCGGCGGGCGCGGCCGAGGCGGGGGGCGCGGCGGCTTCCTTGGCCCGTGGCTTCTCGCGCTCGGCCGGCTTGCGGCGCTCCACGACGCGTGGCTTGGGCGGCGTCGGCTTGCGTTCGACGACCTTCGGCTTCTCGGGGGCAGGCGGAGGCGGGGGAGCGAGCACGGCTGCAGCATCGGGCAGCTGCGGCAGTTCGGGCAGCTTGATCTCAGGCTCGGGCAGATGGACCGGCTCGGGTATCACCTCGGGTTCCGGAGGCGGCTCCGGCTCCTTGACCGGCTCGGGAACAGGCTCCGGGGTTGGTGGGGGCGGCTCGGCCTCGGTCGCCTGGGGGGCAGGGGGCAGGTCGGCAGCGGGGGCCTCGGGCGCAACGGAAACCGCCGCAAGCTCGATCATCACGGCAGGCTCGGGCGCGCCGGCCGCAGCCTCTCCCGGCCGYCAGCTCAAGGCCAGCCAGGCAATGCCGCCATGCGCCGCCACCACGACGAGCCCAGCCGAACTCCAGCGCAATAGCGCCGGCCAGAGGCGTCGTGATGCGCTGCCATCGAGAGACCCGGTCTTCATGGCTTCACACCCGCGACCGGCGCGGCCGCCTGGCCCGTATCCTCTAGCCCGACCAGCGCGATCTTCAGATAGCCGGCATTGCGCAGGAGGTTCATCACATCCATCAGCTCGCGATAGGCGACGGTCCCGTCGGCGCGCAGGAAGACTCTCTGCTCACGGTCGCTGCTGGTTTGCCGGTCGAGGACACTCTGCAGCGCTTCGCGCGGGAGGGGGTCGTTGCCGAGCGCGAGCGAGAGATCGCCCTTCACGGTAAGGAAGAC
>NZ_JBFTZN010000604.1:0-969 GCF_056406775.1 Allobosea sp. P1_A7 | reverse complement strand
CCGTTGCCGGTGCCGTCATCGTCGTCATCGTCGTCATCGTCGCCGTCACCGTCCCCCGTGCCGGTACCGTTGTCGCCGTCATCGCCAACGACGGTCTCGAAGATGTTCTCCGGCAGATTGGTCAGGCTGGTATTGCGGGCGATGATGTCCGCGAACTCCTGGCCSTCGATGAAATTCTCGTAGAAGTCGAAGTTCTCGACACGGTCGAGATAGTAGAACCGGTCGGCCTCCTGCAGGCGGTCAAACTGTTCATGCAGCACGACCCAGAAGGTCTGCCCGACCATGCCGCCATTGATATGCGTCTCGGCAAGGCCACCGACCCAGAGATCGACCCGGTCGATCCCCTTCACGATGCCGGTGCCGTCGGCCTGGATGGCCACGCTGATCTTCGAGTTGATCGCCCGGAAGGCAGCGATCTCATTGGCATCCAGGACGAGGTCCGGATAGGCCTGCTTGAACTGGGCGATCACTGCATCGCTCAGATTGTTGCGCTGCTGGAAATCCGCCCACGAGGTATAAGGCGAGAGGTCTCCGGCATATCCGACGGCGTCGGAGACATAGAGATCTTCCGAAGCGGCAAGATCCGAACGCACCTGGTTCAAGGTGCCAAGCCCGACATCCCAGCCGCGGGCCACATTGAAGGCGAAGAGGTCGGCATTGATGCGCACCAGATCGTTGCGCACCGCGTCGACAATGTTGAAGTCAACCTCCTCCGCCGGCTGCCTGATGATGCCGCCCAGGATCGATCCGACACCAAGCTGCTCATAGCCGGGCTGCGGGGTATAGCCGGGAGGCAAGGGAGCGGTGAAGGCGCCGGCGTCGTTCGTCGGATTCAGGAAGGCGTCGAACAGCGCGACCTGCTTCGGCTGACCGTCGGCATCGAGCACGGTCATGGTCTGGCCGATCAGGGAGTGACCGACCCGGTACACCGCCGCCGCGAACTCATGCGAGATGGCAGCTGTCGCATCC
>NZ_JBFTZN010000603.1:0-1016 GCF_056406775.1 Allobosea sp. P1_A7 | reverse complement strand
CCGGCTCCCTGCCCCTTGAACTTCAGCAGCAGGGGATGGTGATGGGGCAGTCGCTCTTCCGGGCGGGCATCGTCGTAGCCGCTTAGACCCCGTTCCTCCCACAGAACCGCGCCGCGGATAGCGTGGTAGACTCGCCAGTCAGCATCGCTGGCAACGCGAATGAGGGCGTCGTCCATCGAACAAGATTAGCATGTGGACTACCGCTTCCCATCTCGCCTGATCGAATGTCAGCTTCCTAAACAAGACCGAAGGGGCAAATTCGACCCGTTGCGGACGTTCGCAGTTGGACCGCAAAGTCCTGGAAGCGGTCGTTTATGGGCACTATGGCGCGGCGACCGCCAACCCTCCAGATGATCAGCGTTCAACCATCCAGCCACGTGGCGAGACCGTCCAGCGTCTGCAGCCCATACTCCACCGCGCCGAAACCGACGACCACCTGGCGACGTTCGCGGCTTGGGTGAAGCTGGCGCATGGTCAGCACGGTCTTGCCGTCGGTCTGCTCATCGAAGGTAACCGTCATGTAGAAGCGCTCCGGGTCGTTGGCGTCCGGGGTACCATAGTCCACCACGATCAGCTCGTTCGGCACGATCTTCAGGAAGCGCATGAGATTGGGGAAGCGCTGCTTTTGGCCCTCGAACACGCCCACCATGTCGAAGCGCCATTCCCCGCCTTCGCGGATATCGGCCTTGTGGTTCTCGATGTTGAGGCCAGCCGGGCCGTACCACTGCGCCAGCGCTTCCGGGTCCATCCAGGCGGCGAAGACCTTATTGCGCGGGTGCTTCAGCACCTTGACCAGCACGATCTCACGGTCGAGCGACCAGGTCTCAAACAGCTTTTCCATCGTCGTTCTCTTCCGCCTTGTCCAAATAAGTTTCCAGCCGGTCGAGCCGCTCGGCCCAGCGTCGGCGCTCCGCTTCCATCCAGTCTGCCGCCTCGGCGAAGCGCGCCCGCTCCAGCCGGCACCAGCGGCTGCGCCCGCGCTTCTCGCTGGCGATCAATCCGCAATCCTCCAACAC
>NZ_JBFTZN010000602.1:0-1026 GCF_056406775.1 Allobosea sp. P1_A7 | reverse complement strand
GCCGCAGCCGCGGCGGTGATCCGGACGCGCTGGTTGCGGACGCCCCCCCGGACGCTCTGACCGTGGCGGTGGCCGCGGACGGGCTGCTCGCCGGCGTCATTCTGCTTCGCGATCAACTGCGCGACGATGCGCGTTCGACGCTTCAATCGCTCCGCACCGCCGGAATCGAGCGGATCGTGCTGGCTTCCGGAGATCTTGACCAGATTGCCCGGACAGTGGGCGAGGATCTCGGCGTCGATCAGGTTCTGGGAGACCTGACGCCAGAGGGCAAGGTCGCCGTCGTGCGCCGCGAAGCCGCGAGCCGGGCGGTGATGATGGTGGGGGACGGCGTCAACGACGCGCCCGCACTTGCCGCCGCGGATGTTGGGGTCGCGATGGGCGCGCGCGGCGCCGCCGCGTCGTCGCAAGCAGCGGGCGTCGTCTTGCTGGTCGACGAACTGCAACCGCTGGCGAAGGCACTCGTGGTCGCCCGGCGCACGCGCGGCATAGCTCTGCAGAGCGTCTTCGTCGGCCTCGGGCTGTCCCTCGTCGGAATGCTTGTCGCTGCCCTCGGCTATCTTCCCCCGGTGCAGGGAGCCCTGTTCCAGGAAGCGATCGACATCGTGGTCATCCTGAACGCGCTCCGGGCCCTGCGCTGACGCGAAATGCGCATCCGTTGAGCGGTTTCCTGGCCGGTGAGGTATTTGCGCGCGCCTCCGCTCCAGCTTCCACGCCGGCCGTCGCGCTCCCCGCGCCAGCTGCCATCCGGTCATGAATGCCAGGTCTTCTGACGCTGCCCCTCGGAATTCAAAACCCAATCCGCCCCCCGCAGCCCCCTTCGTCCAAGACGTGACAGCAATGCTACCCTGGTGCGCTACGCAATCCGCGACTGGCTGCCGTGCTCTAGTCTGGTCCCTCGTAACGGCCGCCCGCCCCCGCCCCGAACTCACCCGGCAGGCAAACTTTTAGCCGGCTCTGCTCCAGGACCGGCAAACCAACATTCGAGCGCGACTTTCCGCGGGTTGTCAGTATCCTGCACGTTCGGTG
>NZ_JBFTZN010000601.1:0-1029 GCF_056406775.1 Allobosea sp. P1_A7 | reverse complement strand
GGACCCAGATGGCCCGACCACTGAGGTAAGCGCCCCAAAGACCAACCGCGAGCATCGTTGCGACGTGGTCGAGTCCGGTCAGGGGGTGATGAAAGCCCTCGGCAAATCCAGCGAAGGCGCTCGCCTCCGTGTGCGCCAAGGCTGGCACGGCCAAGCCGATCACAAAAATGAGCGAAGACAAAACAAGACGGCGCAAAGCACATGCTCCTCAACCGGACGGAAGGGTAGGCTTGGACTTGCCTTGGCTAAGCCCGGCCAAACTAAGGGGGCGTCCCGAGGATTGTCGACCTGTCCCTTGGGCCAGTAGCAAGCACGATCGTTACCCCAGCGACTTTGACATCAGGCTCCTTTTCCCGCCCCCCCCAGCATGCGAGGAGAGACGATCCCGTCAGGTCTCCAGGAAGAACCGGATCATCTCGCGCGAGGCATCGGGGCCCGACACATCGGTGAAGCTTCCCGCCCCATCCCCGCCCGACCACGCATGACCGGCTCCCTGGACCAGCCAGTATTCCGTGGTGGCCGGACCATGGGTGGGTCCGACCAGCGTGCGGGTGACATGCCGGCCGTTGACGACGGCATCGGTCGTCAACTCCCCCAGCGCGCCATTGCGGGCGCTAGCCCGAGCAAACAGCGTCTCGCCATTCGAGGGGTGAACGGTGGCATCGGCCGTACCGTGGAAGATGATCTGCCGGGCGCCGCTTCCCGTCCCCCGGGATATCGGCTTCGCATTGCCCTTCATCGCCGCAAAGGCCGACATGACGTCGCTTGCGGCGCCATGGGGAAGGCCGGAATGGATGCCGGCGGCGGCAAAGATATCGGGATAGGTCGAGGACAGCACATCGGCCATCGCGCCGCCCGCAGACAGGCCRGCGACAAAGACGCGCGCGCGATCGATGCCAAACTCGGCAGCGAGTTCCTGGGCCAGGCCCGCGAGAGCCGCGGGCTCTCCCGCCCCCCGCCGCTGATGACGCGGATCGAACCAGTTCCAGCAGCCCTGGGCATTGGCCGAACGCGGTTGGTGGGGATAGG
>NZ_JBFTZN010000600.1:0-1055 GCF_056406775.1 Allobosea sp. P1_A7 | reverse complement strand
CTAGAGCATTTTCACGTTATTCCGGCTCATACCCGGCAGCCCTGAAGTAGTTTTTGCATTCGTCGGGAGTGAAGGCGTCGAGGATTGTTCCGATGGTACGCCAGAGGCCTTCGACGGTTCGCTCGGCTGCTTTTCGCAGGAGCGCCTTGAGCTTGGCGAAGGCGTTCTCGATCGGGTTGAAGTCAGGGCTGTAGGGCGGCAGGAAGACGAGGGCGGCTCCGGTCGCCTCGATGGCCTGGCGCACCGCTTCGCCCTTATGGGCGGGCAGATTGTCCATGATGACGATATCGCCTGGCGCAAGCGTCGGGGCGAGAACCTGGCCCGCATAGGCCAGGAAAGCCTCGCGGTTCATCGGCCCGTCGAGCACCATCGGCGCGGTCATGCCGGTGAGGCGCAGGCCCGCGACGAAGGTCGTCGTTTTCCAATGGCCGTGAGGAATCCCAGCGCGCAAACGCTGGCCGCGCGGCGCCCGCCCGCGCAGGCGCGCCATCTTGGTGCTGGCGCCGGTCTCGTCGATGAAGATCAGGCGGGCCGGGTCGAGATCGGGTTGGCTGTCGAACCAGGCTTCACGCCGCTCGGCGATATCGGGGCGGTCTTGCTCGGCCGCGTGCGCGGTCTTTTTTTGACGGTCRGGCCACGCTGGTCGAGGAACTTCCAGAGCGTGCCGATGGCGGCCTTCAGGCCGTGCTTCTCAAGCAGCTTCGCCTGCATTTCGGCCAGCGTGATGTCGCAGTCGGCGTCGATCAGGCCTTGCAGATACGCCCCATGCGGATCGAGCTTGGAGCGCTGCGGCTGACCCTGCCGCCGCGCCGTGCGCTCTCCGGTTTCCCGCGCCCGGCGCGCCCAGACGATCGCCGTCGCGATGCCGATCCCGAACCGATCGGCCGCATGGCGCGCAGGCAAGCCCGCCTCGGTCGCCGCAATCACTCGCTCACGCAAATCCTGGCTGTAAGCCCGTGCCATCCCGGCCTCCCGCGTCAGACGRGGAAGGAATCGCACTGTTCGCGCCGCTTGGGAATCCCGGCAGAATCGGAAAACCATGAACCTGCTCTAGC
>NZ_JBFTZN010000599.1:0-1587 GCF_056406775.1 Allobosea sp. P1_A7 | reverse complement strand
ACTCCGACCCGTGCCTCCAGATCCACATAGGAAAACAGCGATCCAGAGCGCTCATCCGACCCGCGCATCAAATGCCCCCAGCCAACTCCTCTAGCCGAGTGAATCACGCCAAACGCCGCCCCGCTACAGACTTTTTCAACAGCCTGTTAGGCGACACTGCCGGTCATCAGGGTCGGCGAACGGCCGCTTCCCGCGAAGGGGCCGTTTCCTGCACGAAAACTGCACAACAATCCTGAGATCCTGAGCATTCTCAGGACCGGCGCTGCAATCGGCTGCGGCATCTCTGCGGCATGGCAGAGATCGTCGCTCCCCGTTCCCTCACATCAAGGCTGCCGCGCCGGCTGGCCCGCGATGGCTGGTGGCTCGTGGCCGGACCGCTCCCTGCCGAGACCGCCATCCTGGCCTTTCCCGCTCCGCCGCGCGGCCCCCGCGCGCCCGAATCCTCGATCAGCGAAGCCCCATGCCCATGTCCTCCCTTTCAGCAGAACCCCTAGAGCCGATATCCTCCCTGCCATTCGCGAGCCGCGCGACGCGCTGGCTCGCGACCCGGCTCGGGCTCGCCGCCGGCCTGGTGCTGCTCGCCGATTTCCTGTTCTACGGCCATTGGCTCGGCATCTCGCTCGCCTATTTCCTGGCGGCGCTTGCCATCGCTTCGCTCTGGGCGAACCCAATCCGCGCCGGCGCCGGCAGGCGCATCCTGGCGCTCGCGGTGCTGGGGGCGGGGCTGCTCGCCATCGCCGAGGAGGTCAGCCTGCTGTCTTCCTTCGTTGCGATCCTCTGCACGGCGGCCTTTGCCGTCATTCTCAGCCAGCAGCAGGCGCGCTGGCAGGAGCTGCTGCGGCAGGCGAGGCTGATGCTGCTGTCCGGCGCCGGCGGGCTAAGGCGGGATATCGGCCGTGTCGGCCGCCTCTCGGCACGGCGTCGGCGCGCATCCTCCGGCAGCGCCTGGCTCATCGGCTGGGTCGTGCCGCTGGTCCTCGTCGGCGTGTTCGCAACCCTGTTTGCCTCCGCCAATCCGCTCGTCGAGATCTGGCTGAACCGCATCGACCTCAGGCTGTTGCTTGATCTGCTCTCGCCCTGGCGCGCCGCCTTCTGGCTGATGATGCTTTGCCTGGTCTGGCCGATGCTGCATGTCCGGCTCGCCCGCAAGCGCCAGGGCGAACCCTGCGGCGCCCCTCACGCCCGATCGCCACGGGCTCCTCGGCGACACGGCGATCCTGCGTTCGCTCGTCCTGTTCAACGCGCTCTTTGCCGTGCAGACCCTGCTCGACATCGCCTATCTCTGGGGTGGCGTCGCACTGCCGGACGGCATGAGCTATGCCGCTTACGCCCATCGCGGCGCCTATCCGCTCGTCGTCACGGCGCTGCTGGCGGCCGTCTTCGTCTTGGTCGCGATGCGGCCGGCCGGCGCCTCCGAGCGCCACCGCCTCGTCCGGCCGCTGGTTCTCGCCTGGGTCGGCCAGAACATCATGCTGATGGTCTCGACGCTGCTGCGGCTCGATCTCTATGTCGAAGCTTATTCGCTGACCTGGCTCCGGCTCGTCGCCTTCAACTGGATGCTGCTCGTCGCGCTCGGCCTGGTGCTGC
>NZ_JBFTZN010000598.1:0-1070 GCF_056406775.1 Allobosea sp. P1_A7 | reverse complement strand
TTCCCGGTTCGGAGACGATCCGCATCGCATTCGAGGACCGAGGCCTGGCGCGTGCCTTCATCGGCCATTTCGGCGGAGTGCTCGTCGACGAGAATGAACTCGAAAGCGCCATAGCCGACGACTTCGCAGCCGAGGACGCTAACGATCGCCTCGCCCGCGAGTATCCGGATTGAGCGACCGGCGCGATCATCCGACAACGCCGGACGGCAGGTATTTTATGGTCGCCGGGAGGCTGTGGCGATCAACAAATCCCGCCCTTCCGGCTGCGCGCCGTCATGAGCTTGTCGCTGATCTCATGGATGCTCGTCGCGCGGTGAAGGACGCAAAGCGCGGAAACGGCGAACTCCATGTTGACCGAGCCGCCGTCGACGCAGCCAAGGTTGCCCTTGGGGAGCGGGGCCCGGTCTGGTGGGACGACGGCGCTCCGGACTTCAATCGGCACTTGGCCAAGAACACGCCTTACGCGGCCTGGGCGTCGCGATTGAACAAGTCCGGCAAAGAGGACTAATCTATGCGACCTCGTCCTGAGCGCGGGAGGCCGGCATGCAGAAATCCGGCATCGCTGTGACCAACATTGTCGGCACCGCGGGGTCATTCGCGATCGACCTTCCACTCGAACCGTTCACGCTTAACGAGCGCCTGTTCGACATCGGGCTTTGGTTGATTGAACGCGAAATCCCCCATCAAGCTCGCATCATCATGCAGCCCGAGCACCAACGCATTCGCGTGAGTTTTCCCGACGCCAAAGACGCCATGGCCTTCAGCGAGCACTTTGGCATGCGCTTGAACTAGACACATGCCGAGCGGGGAATCCGCGAGCTGACGTCAATCAGGCAGCCGCAAAACTATGCGGCCCGGTCGCGCTGAGATCGAGCGAACCCATCATGTCAGGGCGGACTGGTTCCGATCAGAAACAGGACCCTAGTGGATTGATTCCAACGTTTGATGCCCGCGCCTAACGGCTGCGATGATGTGGTCGGGATCGGCTTTCCATAGGAACGGGCGTGGTTCCCGGTTGTGCTCCTTGATGAAGCGGTTGATGGCGGCCTGCAGGTCGACGACGGAATGGA
>NZ_JBFTZN010000597.1:0-1106 GCF_056406775.1 Allobosea sp. P1_A7 | reverse complement strand
GCACCGGCCAGCTCGGTCGTGAAGGAGAGGCGGCCTTCGCGCACATTCTTGGCGACGAGATCGTCCAGGCCGGGCTCGAAGATCGGGATCTCGCCGCGGTTGAGCGCCTCGATCTTGCGAGCGTCGGTGTCGACGCAGGTCACGACATGGCCGAAATCAGCGAAGCAGGCACCCGAGACCAGGCCAACATAGCCCGAACCGATCATCGTCACGCGCATGAGGTGTCGTCCTCTCTCGCGGGCCGGAGCGGGATTGATCCGGGCCTCTCGTATGCGGCAGCTGGAGCACGGCTCCCCGCCCTAGCACCGCCTATATCAATTTGTGGCGCTGGGAAATGAAGAGGCGCGCAACACCGAACCCTATGGGTTGGTGATGCGCGCCAATCTCTGGGCGATGACGGAGGGTGGCGATCAGCCTTCGAACGGCTCGGCCGGCTCGACACCTTCGGAGACGAATTCGTCGAAATTCTCGCCGGGCTCCGGCTTCAGCAGCGGGGTGCGGTTGAGGACCACGACGGTGGTGCCGGTCGGCACGCGGCTGTGCAGGTCGATGATATCCTGGTTGAACATGCGGATGCAGCCGCTCGAAACCGCCGTGCCGATGGTCCAGGGCTCCGAGGTGCCGTGGATGCGATAGAGCGTGTCGCGGTCACCCTGATAGAGATAGAGCGCGCGCGCGCCGAGCGGGTTCTCGAGGCCCGCGTCCATGCCGCCGGCCCAGGGGCGGTTCTTGGCAGGATCACGCGCGATCATCGCAGGGGTCGGGGTCCAGCGCGGCCAGGCTGCCTTGCGGGCAACGGTTGCGCGACCGCGCCAGGACATGCCCTGCTTGCCGACGCCGATGCCGTAGCGGATGGCACGGCCGTTCTCTCGGACCAGATAGAGATAGCGCTTGTTGGTATCGACGACGATCGTGCCGGGCCGCTCGCTGGTCGGATAGGCGACTTCCTGCCTCAGGAAGCGCGGGTCGACTTCGGTAATGTCGGTTTCAGGCAGAGGGAACTTCTCGTCGGGCATCTCGCCATACATGGCGAGTGCAGCCGCGCTCGGTCCGGCAGGTCTCGCGGCCTCGAGGGCTTGCTGGCGCGCGCCGACACAGGCTGCCAG
>NZ_JBFTZN010000596.1:0-1111 GCF_056406775.1 Allobosea sp. P1_A7 | reverse complement strand
ACACGTAGTCGTCAAGATACTCGGGAAGCAGGACACCCTGCCGACGGTCTTCACTCTCAACGAAGCGCTTCATCTAAGCTCCCGGAGCATCACCTCCAGGAATCCTAGCCGACTCGGCTCTTTTCACACAGCCTCCACCCTTCTCAGACCATGGCGAGGTCCGCTTTGCGGCACGCTCGCCAACCACCACCCGGCGTCCGGAATGCGTGGAGAAGGAGACATGCGCCAGGCGTCACGCGCCGTGCCTCTCCCGCACGGCGCGGAGGAATGCCCCAAAAGCGCGCGCGCGAAAGACGCGGTGCCGAGAGGCACGGTCGTAGGGCTCCAGTTGGCCGCCGAACGGTAGTCTCCCGATCCTGGATTGGCCAACCATGTCGCATCCTGGGCATGAACCGGCATCGCCGCGAGAAGTGCGATAGTAAGCGCCGTGGACGAGCCAAATCTGCAGGCGCGTGCCGGGCAATGCCGCGCGTCGCGCAGACACCGCAATAGTCCGGCCATGGTTCGCGCCGGCGCCCGGCAGCACATGCCCCAAACCCATTCCTGCGCCCTTTTTGCGTGCGGCCCGCGAACGTGACCACTCGGTGATCGCGTTGCGAGCAGTCGAAGTCTGAAGTCAGAATCACAGTAGGTTCAGGATCGTATCTATTGCTTGGAAGACGCAAGCGACTGGAGCAAATTGCCGGATGTTCCGGGTTCCCTGAAGGGGCGAGGTAAGAACGTGACTGCGCCGCGAACATCCTTTGGAGGGCAGTCACCAAATGATCGCTTGGCGGCCGAGCCGACATAACCCGACGGATCGGCAGGTCAGCAAACCACACCCATGCCGGTCATGGGCGAAATGGGCCGCTCACGCCCCATCTGAGACATTTGAAGATCGGTCTCTGGCGACCGGAGCCGGTCCAATTCCCGACGTTGGCTGGCTTCGCCTTCCGGTCAACCGGGCTTCGTTTACCTCAACCTCAGCCAAATTCTCTCAGAAAGTGTCCACTTTTGGCCCCAGAGTTGAGTTAGTGGCGGAGCGGCTTCGCCGTCCGGCCGGAGCCAGCGGCCTGCTGGTCGCCCTGTTATTTGAGCAGCATTGGGAGGACGACAAGTGCCGCGAGAGCAA
>NZ_JBFTZN010000595.1:0-1122 GCF_056406775.1 Allobosea sp. P1_A7 | reverse complement strand
GTCCAGGATGCGCTCGACCGGCTGATGCAGGGCCGCACCACGCTGGTGGTCGCCCATAGGCTCGCCACCATCCTTTCTGCCGATCGCATCCTGGTTCTGGACGAGGGCCAGGTGGTGGAGGAGGGCACCCACGCGGAGCTCAAGGCGAGAGGTGGGCTCTATGCCAGGCTGGCTGCCCTGCAATTCGGGCTGGAGGCGGCGTAGCCGAGCGCCCCGGGCGCAATCTGGGCCGATGCCCAGCAATCCCGGTTTTGCGACCCGATGACGGCGGCCACGCCGTCATCGTACCCGGGCTCTTTGCTTTGTCCTCCTGCATGGCGGCGGGAGCTCGCGCCTCAATCGGATCGCCTCAAGGTCGGAGCGCTCCACGCAAGCCGCGTCGCGGGATTCAAGCGAGGCATCGCACGGCACGAGTAGAGGCTCCGTCTTGCGAGGTGAAACGGCTGGCTCTCGGAGATGTCCGGCTGTTCGCGCCGATCAAACGCGTCAGGGAATTGTAACGCCCTTGTCATTCCTGCAGGGCGCCGCTTCACTATTCCTGCAGTTCGACAAGACATCGGCTCCGTCTGTGACGCAAATTGCGCAGCAGTTCCGGAACCCGTACGCTCCGCTCGTTGATGGGGTGCACGCCATTCGCGAAGGCGCAAGCGTGAAGCGTTTTCACATCATCCTTGTCGCGTCAGTGCTAGCCCTGGTCGGCGCAGTCCTTCCGATCGCCGTGATGCTCCATATTTCCTGGACGCTTGCCGTCCGCGCCGAGCAGGCCCGGCTGGAGCTGTTTGCCAAGCGGGTGATCGTGCGCGCGGAGACGGCCTTCGCCGGGGCGAGCGAGGCCCTCCGGACCATCGCCGGCACTCCGTATGAGCCTTGCACCGAGGAGCATATTGCCGCGATGCGCAGGCTCGCGATCAACAACCGCTCGATCGACGAGGTTGGGTATTTTCGCGACGGAATCCTGAAATGTACATCCTGGGGTCAGACGGCTGACAGGATTGCCCACTCTCCCGGCGACTACGTGACGGCAGACGGCATCGAGGTCATCGTCAGGATGATGCCGATGGTGAGCGGCGGCGATGCCAGGATGGCGCTGCACCACGGGGACTACAATGTCCTGATCGACCC
>NZ_JBFTZN010000594.1:0-1124 GCF_056406775.1 Allobosea sp. P1_A7 | reverse complement strand
CTATTGCCGATGGCGATCAGCACATTGCGGATGAAGCGATCGCGGCCGGTGCGCTTGACCGGCGTGCCGGCAAAGAGCTGGCGGAAGGATGGGTCGTCGAGCGCTGCGAGATCGGCCAGGGGCAATGCCTCAAGCTCCTCCTTCAGCGCAAGCCGGGTCTCGTGCGCCGCCTCGGCGAACTTGTTCCAGGGACATACGGCCAGGCAATCATCGCAACCGAAGACGCGGTTGCCGATGCCGGGCCGCAAGGCCGCGTCGATATGGCCCTGATGCTCGATGGTGAGATAGGCGATGCAGCGGCGCGCATCGAGCTGATAGGGCGCGGGGAAGGCGTCGGTCGGACAGATATCGAGACAACGCCGGCAGGAACCGCAATGGTCGCGCTCCGGCCCATCGACCGGCAGTTCGGCCGTGGTGTAGATCGCGCCGAGAAAGAGCCAGGAGCCGTGTTCGCGCGAGACCAGTACGGTATGCTTGCCCTGCCAACCAAGCCCCGCGGCCTGCGCCAGCGGCTTTTCCATCACCGGCGCGGTATCGACGAAGACCTTCACATCTGCGCCGCCGCGAGCCGCCAGCAACCCGGCGACGCTCTTCAGCCGGCCCTTGATGACATCGTGATAGTCGCGCCTGCGGGCATAGAGCGAAATCGCAGCCTTGTCGGGTTGACCGAGGATGGCGAGCGGATCGCCCTCGCCCGCATAGCTCACACCGAGCATCACGACGCTGCGCACCTCGCTCCRGAGCCGGCGCGGATCAGCGCGTTCGTCCCTGCGCTCGGTCAGCCAATCCATATCGCCATGGTGTCCGGCCGCCAGCCAGGCGCTTAGCCGTTCGGGCGCCTCGGGGATCGCACTGGCGGAGGCGATGCGAGCGACCACGAAGCCTTCGGCGCTCGCGCGCTCCAGCACCGCGCGCTTGAGCTTCTCGCCGTTCAGAAGTCCAGATTGTCGTAATGAGCGCTCGGCGCCATGCCCGGCACCCGGTCGCTCAACAGCGGCCGGAAGCTCGGCCGGGATTTGATCCTCGCGTACCATGCGCGCGCGGCCTCGTCCTCTTCCCAGGGCACATCGCCGAGATAGTCGACGCAAGAGAGATGCGCGGCCGCGGCGAGATCGGCATAGCTC
>NZ_JBFTZN010000593.1:0-1125 GCF_056406775.1 Allobosea sp. P1_A7 | reverse complement strand
GGTGACTGCTCCCGGCTCTCGCGCTCGCGATCGAGCATCAGCGCGACATCATGGATCGTCTTGAACAGCAGGCGGCGAACGAACCGCCGGAACCACCAATAGACCGTCTGCCAGGGGGGGAAATCGTTCGGCAGCATCCGCCAGCCGCCACCGGTTCGGGCAAGATAGCGCAGCGCGTCGAGCACCTCGCGAAGGTCCGTCGTCGGCTTGCGTCCGCGCTTCGGGATCGACGGCAGGAACGGACGGATGAAGAGCCACTCCTCATCCGTCAGATCAGTAGGGCAGCGCTTCGCGCGTTTCTCAAATCCAGCCATCCGGCCACGGTTCGCTCGGGTCCACATCCCAAGCTTGAATCATGCCGCCGCAAGCGCCTCAACCCATTCTCAAACGGTCTCTAAGCGCTCCACCGGCCAGAAATGCTGACACCACGAATACTAGGCCCGCTATGATGATGCCCGCGAAAAAGGGACCTCGCGTCAGGGCGGCCGCCAAGACAAGGACTGTCGGTATGACGACGATGAGTAAACAGACCGTCCCGAAAGTGGACACAATGAACTCTCGAATTCGCTGATTGACCATGCGTTCGCTCCGTCACCGTCTCTGTGAGATTCGTCGCCTGCAAGTTGATCCCGACAAGGGCCAGGTGTGTTGACGTGTATCAAGTCGGTCCCGGCAAGCATCCTTTGTCGCGGCACTGGTGACGGGCATAGAAACCGACCTTGGCTTGCGTCGGCTTCCAGTCGTTGTGGCGCATCGCGTGACCGAGCCGCCGCCGATCATTCTCGATCTGATCGTTCAACGCAACGATGGCTGGTATCAAGTCGGCCTCACGACGTGGCTCCTAGCCAAGTTCTGCTCCGATGCCTGTCGGCAGCGCGCCCATCGCAGCCGATTAGCCGTGACAACGCCATGCCCAGCGAGGGAGGTAACGATACCCGGCCCCTGCGACCCTGAGCGCAAGCGAGCCCAGAACCGGGGCGAGGAAGCGYCGCCTTGCCGCGCGGGCGGTCGTGTCCCGCGTAGTGGTGTAGCTGAGGTGGTCATCGGCGATTGCCGGTTAGGTTTGGTTTGCGAACGCCAACCCTGACCCGAGAGATCCCCGATGACCGATGAGATGATGAACCT
>NZ_JBFTZN010000592.1:0-1125 GCF_056406775.1 Allobosea sp. P1_A7 | reverse complement strand
GGGTTGCGGTAGCCCGGATAGGTCTCGTTGCTGCTGTTCGGCGCCGCCTGCAGGTTGTTGTTGACCTGGATCCAGTAGAAATTGAGCTTGCCGTCCTTGAGCATGCGGTCCTGTTCGACCGCGTGGTAGCCCGGCTTTTCCGGAATCGTCCCGGCCGGGATCCGCCAGATCTCCTCGGCATGCTTGCGGTGCTCCGGATTGGTTACGACCATATCGGCCGGCAGACGGTGGGCGAAGGTGCCGACCTCCCGYGCCGTGCCGCAGGCGGAGGGCTGCCCGGTCAGCGAGAAGGGGCTGTTTCCGGGCTCCGAGATCTTCCCGGTCAGCAGATGCAGGTTGTAAACGAGCTGGTTCGCCCAGACGCCGCGGACATGTTGGTTGAAGCCCATTGTCCAAAGCGACATCACCTTGCGCTTCGGATCGGCATAGAGCTCGGCGAGTTGCTGCAGGAAGCCGGGCTCGACGCCGGTGAGCTCCGACACCTTCTCCAGCGTGTAGTCCTTGACGGAAGCCGCATAGAGCTCGAAATCGATCGGCGAGGTCGCACCGACATCGGCCGCCTTCCTGGCCTTGACCTCGCGCGGATCGTCGGGGCGCAGCCCGTAGCCGATATCGGTTGCAGCTTTGACGAAGCTGGTGTGCTTGCCGACGAAGTCCTGGTTCACGCGGCCGGTCGTGATGATGTGATTGGCGATGTAGTTGAGGATTGCCAGATCGGTGCCCGGCTTGAAGATGATCGGGATATCGGCGAGGTCCGAGCTGCGATGGGTGAAGGTCGAGAGCACGGCGACCTTGACATGCGGATGGCCCAGCCTTCGATCAGCGACGCGCGTCCACAGGATCGGGTGCATCTCCGCCATGTTCGAGCCCCAGAGCACGAAGGCATCTGTGGCCTCGAAATCGTCATAGCAGCCCATCGGCTCGTCCATGCCGAAGGTCCGCATGAAGGCGTATGCCGCGGAGGCCATGCAGTGGCGGGCATTGGGGTCGAGATTGTTCGATCGAAAGCCGGCGCGCATCAGCTTGGTCGCGGCATAGCCTTCGAATATCGTCCACTGGCCGGAGCCGAACATGCCGACCGCGGTCGGCCCTTTGTCTTTCAGGACCTGCTTGGCCTTGGCGGCC
>NZ_JBFTZN010000591.1:0-1143 GCF_056406775.1 Allobosea sp. P1_A7 | reverse complement strand
GGGCCGCTCATTCTGGCGATGCGGACCTGAAAGGGTCGCCGCGACTCTCGTCCAACTTCACCCGCAGACGACGCGGCGCACACCTCAGGCATCCCAATAGCGCGTTTGCACACGGCCTCGGTGGTTTGCGGAAGTTCGTTCTCTACCCCCGACCAGACGTTCACCGCGCCGGGCTTCGGCGCACGGCGATCCGAGATCGACGCGGGTGTGTGCGGCCAGAAAACCAGGCCGAGAAACACTGAGGCCTAGTCTGCGATCAGGAAGGTCAACCTGCACGTGCGCCGAAGCCCTTGGGACCAGATTGCGGCGAGAACGCATAGTAGCGAGCCCCCACGAACAGGCTGACCGGCAGCTTCCCGACCTTGATCACCTTCTGCCGTTGATCGGGACGGTGAGCTTGTCGTTGGCCCAGTCATACGTTGTGTCGGTGTTGAGCGAGAAGGTGTGATTTCTGGCCCTACATGATCCCCTATTCCGTTACGGTGGCGGGCGCTGCCGCGCCAGATGCCACGTTGAGCTTCCTGTTCTATGGCGGCGTCGTGGTCCTGCCGATCATCGCTATCTACACAATCGGCGTCTATTGGTTCTTCCGCGGCAAGATCCACCAAGACGTGAAGTGACCAGCTATGCGATTTTGACGGTGCCGTGCAAATGCAGGTCTAAATGGCCGCTCGACTAATCGAGACAGACGACAGCCTGCGGATTTTCCCCTTTTGTTCGAACCAGAAGAGTTCGAGCGGCAAATTCGGAACCAGCCACGAGCGAATGCGGCGTTTGTTTTGGGACCCTCGGCTTGAAACGCTCTGCCTAGTCACTCCGGGATTGGGCAGCCGTTTTGTGATCGTCACTTTTCAGCGAGCCCGTTCTGTGAAGCGGCGCCTCACATGCCAGTGGCGTGAGCCGCAGCATTGTCCGAAAAAGCCCGCAAGCTGCGGAGGTCGCGACCTGACAGTTCCGTCCATTCGAAGGCCGTCGGGCAGACAGGCTAAGTAAATATGTCACACTCATCGTTGCCGACCGGTGGGAAGTAAGACGCGCGTTGAACGGGAGCAGTCTTCGGCGGATGCTTACGATGGAATTTTAGAGCATGAGTCGCAAAGAAGGGGATTGCGATGACACTCAACCACGCGAGGGCCTGCGGCT
>NZ_JBFTZN010000590.1:0-1146 GCF_056406775.1 Allobosea sp. P1_A7 | reverse complement strand
GCCAAGGATGACGCGGACAACATCAGGGCCAGCGCTTAGAAAAGTGCACCAAAAGGCCGAAGACATGACCGCTCCCACGATCCTCGCCGCGCCAAAGAAATCCCCTTGATCAAAGGGCGCCGTCCAGACATGACAACGCCCGACCGACGCTGCGCCTCTTCCGAGCCGCGTCCGCGCAGCAGTGGCAAAACGCGACCACCGCCGCGTAAGTGCAGCATTGCACAGAGCGAAATCCGGCTCGTCGAGTTTCCCGTGACAATGCCCAAAGATCGATGGTGAGGTCGAACCTAGTCTGCTTCTCGACGCCAGCCAGGGCCGGGCAACACGGAATGAATCAAGCGCGTTGTCGAACCATCCGCACGGCGAAGATCAGGATAACTGCCCCAACGAAGCCCGCGATCAAATAACCGACCCAACCGGGACCGAATTTGATACCCATAAGGCCGAACAGCCAACTAGCAGCAGCGGCCCCTACGATTCCCAGGACGATGTTCATCACAAGTCCCATGTCGCTCTTCATAAACTGCTCGGCGAGCCAGCCAGCAATGCCGCCGACAACGATGGCGGCGATCCAACCGATTTCCATATGCGACCTCACCAGCAATGCAGCCAATAGAAACCGTGTACTTTGAGGCGTTACGGCAAAAAGGGCCCTCAGCTAAGCCCCGTTCGGACGGGATCTCAGTAAGGATAGAACGAGCCGAGCTGGACGGCAATGCGAGGCGGCTAGCGCTGCATGGTCGAGCGGTTTGTTTCAATGCCCGATGCGTGTCGCTTTTGAAGCTGATCCATGTCGCTAAACTTAGCCCCGGGACAGCGAGGGCTCAATCCGCGCGACAGTTCGCACTGGCTTGCGCGGGTTGGTGCCGATCCTGATTGCTGAGACACAACAGGGTCCGGATCGCCGCGGCCAAGAAGCCCGCTGGAGCATCACTTCAGCTAGTTCGTTTGGCGGTGCGGCCACGAGGGCCTTCATCGCTGCGGATTGCTACCCGCACGGGAGAAGTTGTGGTCATGCCGAAAGGATCGAAGAGGGCCGAGATTTGCCGTGCACCAACCCGGTCCTGTGCCTTCGAATATTCTTCAGTTTGTTCGCGGATAGAGTCGGTGATGAGTTTGAAGAGATCGAACATCGTCAACATCGTC
>NZ_JBFTZN010000589.1:0-1151 GCF_056406775.1 Allobosea sp. P1_A7 | reverse complement strand
CGCCCGGCGCGCCCAGACGATCGCCGTCGCGATGCCGATCCCGAACCGATCGGCCGCATGGCGCGCAGGCAAGCCCGCCTCGGTCGCCGCAATCACTCGCTCACGCAAATCCTGGCTGTAAGCCCGTGCCATCCCGGTCTCCCGCGTCAGACGAGGAAGGAATCGCACTGTTCGCGCCGCTTGGGAATCCCGGCAGAATCGGAAAACCATGAACCTGCTCTAGTATCTCAAATCTTTCGAGATGCCGGGGGCGCGGAAGACGGCATTCCGGATAGATTTGGCGATAGGCTGCGAGGGCTAAGTCTCGATCAGAAGCTCAGGCACGACTTTGGCTGGGCTATAGAGACCGACATCGGCCCCGGTTCGCAACGACGCGCATTGCGGGGGAGACCGGTGATCTTACCAGCGGGGACCTACATCTCGGATTCTCATAAGGTTTGTTATGAAATGTAACGATTTGCATTTGTTGATCTTTTTGCAATTTCGCTCGAGTGTGTCTTTCGCAAACTCCGGGAAAAGACCTTTCGAGCAACCGATACGGCCGGGGCCCCACTACTTGCGAGAATAGCCCGGCGTTCTGAGGGCGTAGAAGTCCTCTGCGTTCGCCCAGGCTCCGAGACTTGGTCCGACGGATTGGGGATGGGCTGCGAGGGACCGCTGGCAGGAGCGCTAATCTTGCGCCTTGCGCGCGATTGCGAGGCAGAAGTCGAAAGAAGCCAGCTGAAATCGCGGGCTTCTTGCCTGTCGCCTGCGGAAAACCCCAGTGTCAGGAAGCGAGCGTGGGGCCGCTGAGCTGACCACGAACCAACCGCGAGAGCTTTGCCGTCAGCGTGGCCATTCGTGTCTCGCGTCATTCGTGGGGGCCGATGCGAGATTGTGTTGCGCCGGAGTGACTGTGCGCCAAAACGGCAGGAGCATCGCGACGCGCTCGCRGTAGCGCCTGTAGTCGTCGCCGAACAACGCGATCAGGTCGCGCTCTTCCAGCATGATGCCAACCAATATGTAGGCCGTCGTCACTGCCGCGAAGAGCAAATGGCCCTGGCTCATGACGGGAGTAGCCCAGAAGGCGATGATGAAGCCGAGATAGATCGGATGCCGAACAAGCTTGTACAGACCCGGCGTCCTGAATTCGGCCTCCGGCATCCTACGGC
>NZ_JBFTZN010000588.1:0-1152 GCF_056406775.1 Allobosea sp. P1_A7 | reverse complement strand
CTAGTGGATTGATCGGGACGGAAGAGTCCTGTTGGGGATTCCGGCCGCTGATGCGGTGTGCGACATTGCGGGATGCGTACCGGTATCAGGATCGAAGTCACGGCTTCGGAAAAGGGTCGGCTTGAAGCGATCGTTGCGGCGCGGAGTTCGCCGCAGAAGCATGTCTGGCGCGCGCGCATCATTCTGCTGACCGATCAGGGTCTTGGGACCCTCGCGATCATGGCGGCGACAGCCAAGTCGAAGACCTGCGTGTGGCGCTGGCAGGAACGCTTCATGGCCGAGAGGGTCGACGGGTTGCTGCGCGACAAGACCCGGCGTCCAGGCATCGCGCCGCTTGAGGCCGCGCTGGTCGACAAGGTCGTGGCGCTGACACTCGAGCCGCCCGCCCACGAGGCGACGCACTGGACGGTTCGCGCGATGGCTAAGGCCGTCGGCATCGCCGCGTCCTCGGTCGTGAAGATCTGGCACGACCACGGCCTCGCTCCCCACCGCTGGCGCAGTTTCAAGCTGTCCAACGACAAGGCTTTTGCTGAAAAGCTTCATGACGTGGTCGGGCTCTACGTCTCGCCGCCTGCCCACGCCATCGTGCTGTCGGTCGACGAAAAGAGCCAGATCCAGGCGCTCGATCGCACCCAGCCGGGGTTGCCGTTGAAACGCGGCCGCGGGGCAACCATGACGCACGACTACAAGCGCAATGGCACCACGACCCTGTTTGCCGCGCTCAATATCCTCGATGGCTCGGTGATCGGCCGCAACATGCAGCGCCACCGGCATCAGGAGTTCATCCGATTTCTGAACGCCATCGAGGCCGAAATGCCAGCCGGCAAGGCCGTCCACGTCATCCTCGACAACTATGCCACCCACAAGCAGCCCAAGGTCCGCGCCTGGCTGGCCAGACATCCGCGCTGGACCTTTCACTTCGTGCCGACCTCCTGCTCATGGCTCAACGCCGTCGAGGGCTTCTTCGCCAAGCTGACCCGACGGCGTCTGAAAAACGGCGTTTTCCATTCCGTCGTCGACCTGCAGGCCGCCATCAACCGCTTCATCAAGGAGCACAACCGGGAACCACGCCCGTTCCTATGGAAAGCCGATCCCGACCACATCATCGCAGCCGTTAGGCGCGGGCATCAAACGTTGGAATCAATCCACTAG
>NZ_JBFTZN010000587.1:0-1155 GCF_056406775.1 Allobosea sp. P1_A7 | reverse complement strand
AAAGCGAGCATCTGGCGATCGTCGACGCGCAATCCCGGGACGGCCGCACTCGCCGCGGCAATGTTGGCGGTTGCCGTCGCCTCATCGGGAACGAAGCCGCTCAGCGTCACCGCATCGCGCTCGCGCGTCGCCGACCAGCTATAGGGTTTCTGCGCGACGACCTGGGACAGGCCCCCGAGCGCCCGGCGTATGCCGAATTCGCCGCGCAACTGCACCATGGCCTTGGCAGCGCCATCGGCCGAGAGCGCCTCGCCCACGATCAGCACATCGCGTCCGGCAACGAGCGCCATGACCGGCCTTGCGCCGGGCGCCTCGCCGGCGACCTGCGTCGCCACCGCGATGGCACGGCGACTGACATCGTCCTGAATCGCATCATCCAGATAGAGGTTGCTGGCGCTCCAGAGCAGCGCCAGCGGCACGAGCCCCCATAACCAGTTTGCCGGCTGCGCCATTCCCGCTCCCCGCGTCGGCACAGACTTGTCAGGCCCTTACCGATCACCGTCCCCAGGGCGCCAAGTCAGGACGGTTCGCCCGCCCCTGTCAAGTGAGTGAACAGGCCTAACCCTCGATATCCAAACGAAAAAAGCCCCGGGTTTCCCCGGGGCTTTCCGACTAGGATCGGAGAACCGATCAGAAGTCGCGCTGGATGCGCAGACGGCCGGTGAGGGCGTCGTCCGACTTGATCAGCAGGTTGTTGTTGCGWASGCCGAAGTTGTTGACCTGACCGATGCGGTTCTTCAGCTCAACCTTGGAGTAGAGAACTTCCACGCCGATATCSAGRCCCGAAACYGGGGTCCAGACGAGGTTGGTGCCGATGATGAACTCCTTCGGGTCAAGCTTGACCGGACCGCTCTGGAGCGTGCCGAGGCCGTTCTGGACCGCAGCGCCCATGTCGAGCTCGGAGTACGAACCATAGACTTCCGAACGGATGGTCGGGGTCCAGTAGTGCTTCAGGCCAGCAGTGATGGCGAAGCCCTTGGTCAGCTTCGAGCGACCGGTGGTCTGGTCGATGACGATGTCCGCAGCGGCGAGCGAGCCGAGGCGGCCGTAGCCATAGGTGCCGCCGTAGCCGAGGTAGGAGCCCATGCCCTCAGCGTAAGCTGCCTGCAACCACAGGACGTCGCCAGCGGCGAGCATCGGCAGGTTGAACTTCAG
>NZ_JBFTZN010000586.1:0-1156 GCF_056406775.1 Allobosea sp. P1_A7 | reverse complement strand
CGCTCAAACTCATTCCCGGAACGGATCACCGCCGTGAACTCGGACAAGCTTTCTTCTGCCCACTGGCCTGCCACTCGAAATCGGGCAGCTTCCACTGGACAAGAGTACGCGGCGCGAGGTGCCGGGCTATGGTGCGCGCGCCCGGCTTGCGGTGGGGGTCGGCGGCAAGTTCAACGGGCCGAATGACAAGCCGCTAGCGCTGACCGACCAGCGAGTTGTTCGGGCTGCGGCACGCAATCGACAGGACCGAAGCGGATTGCACGCGCAGGGCGTGTTTCGTCAACAGAATGGCGGGAATCAACAAAACGCGGCGGGATGAACAGGATACCTAGCCTGCGCCTTAAAATGAAAGAGCGACTACATGAATGCCATCAGCGCTTGGCTCGCACGCTGGAGCACCCTGCCGGTCTCGACGCAAATCTTTCTTGCCGCCTGCGCGTTCCTTACGGGCCTCGGCGCATGGTGGAGCATCGATCAGCTCTCATACCTATCACGGTACAATATGTGCATGGCGTTCGAGAAGAAATCTTCCGCCCAATACTCATACGCCGACAGGCGTTGCATCAGCGCCGCCGGCCGTCGCGGTTAGGGATTAAACCGGGTCTAAATTTAATACCGACAATTACTTGCGCCGTTCACAACGCAACGTTGCGGTGACTGTTCGACTGGTCGATCGTGATTCAGCAGAGGACGGCGAACCAACGCGTTCGCAGGTAGGCGCTCGGCGAGAACGGATGAAAGCCGGACCCAGATGCTGACGCGCGATGAAATCTGGATCTTGCACCTGTTTCGGCCAGACAGGGGCTGCGTCGAATTGCGGCCGGGCAAGGCGCGCGAGGAACTGATCCGGAAAGGTCTGATCGAGTGGGCGCCCGCGCCAGCGTGGATGGGCGTCAACACCTACGCGCTCACTGTGCGCGGACGCGCGGTCATGGGCGTGCTGCCGAAGTCGGCAGACTGATTAGCTGAGAAGATTAGGGCGAAGAAGCCGAGTTGAAGGCGAACGATCAAAGTCAGCTTTCAAACCGACATCGAAAGGGCAGAATCGACCCATCTCGGACTCTGCCCCATCGTCTCCAGTGACCACAACGAATGACGAAGGAGACAGCCGCCGGCTTCACTCGCCGTGCCTCTCTGCCCGCACGGCTCGCAGGAA
>NZ_JBFTZN010000585.1:0-1159 GCF_056406775.1 Allobosea sp. P1_A7 | reverse complement strand
CTTCAAGCCGACCCTTTTCCGAAGCCGTGACTTCGATCCTGATACCGGTACGCATCCCGCAATGTCGCACACCGCATCAGCGGCCGGAATCCCCAACAGGACTCTTCCGTCCCGATCAATCCACTAGGCCCTGAGCATGAATGGGAGCGATTTCATTCGCACGTGTTCCGACAATATTTGCCACGACTTCGTCGCCTTCGCATAGTGACAGCGCCTCTACAATTGGTTTCGACAAAAGTATTGGTTGGCCAATGGTACACGTCTCTACTCGTTGCAATTGGTGCCGATGTCAGCGCGTTGCTTCGACCTGCTCAGCATTAAACCTCAACGACGCAGCATGGGTTAAAACCGCGATTTTCACGATCACCATGAAGGTTTGGGTAGCCGGCCTGATTGGCGAAGATGCGCGTCCGGCCGACCCTGTAATCGTGCGATCCGTGATCGTGACCATGGATCCAGAGCTCGGGCTGAAACTCTTCGATGAGGTGACCCAGGTCGGATACAAACGCGGGTGTAAGCGAACTTCCTTGGTGCCGCGGTTGAATCGAATTCGGATGAGGCGCGTGATGGGTAACGACAACCGTCGGTCCATCATGGGGCGTCGCTAGCTCTCTGCGGAGAAATGCGACATCAAGCCGATGTTCGGCAGCTGCATGCCAGGGCATAAAGCGGCTGAAATGCCCGCTCTCCTCTTGGTRTCGGATCAAGCGATGGTCGTTTAGCGTCTCCCCAGCGTAGACCATCGAAGGCTTCGGCGTGCCGTGGAGGCTGTAATCGGTCCATAGGATGCACCCAAGGAAGCGCACTCCGCCGACCACGACGGTGTTTCGGAACAGAAGATCGACGCCCGAAGACTCAGCCGCCGCCCTGCCCTGCGCAAGACTGCGCTTCAGTTCGGTCWTATAAAGCTCGTGGTTTCCCGGGACGTAAATGGCGTGCCGGCCCTTCAGCGGCCCGCTTTGCTGCTGGGCGATCCAAGTCACCGCTGAGGAAATTGGCTGCCCGATGTCGCCAGCGAGAACCACGGCATCGAACTCCGGCATAGGCGACGGAAACTCGAAGGGACCAAACTCGAGATGCAGATCGGACAGTACGAGTAAGCGCATTCTGCCTACGTACGTTTGAATCGGAGAAGCTGTACGTTTGAATCGGAGAAGCT
>NZ_JBFTZN010000584.1:0-1173 GCF_056406775.1 Allobosea sp. P1_A7 | reverse complement strand
GTCTACCATCGTGAGGCACTCGCCAGCCTTTTGGAGACGCAGGCTGCTGTGATCAACGCTGCAGGGCTTCCGCTCGACCCAGATCGCTTCGTGGCGCACATCGCCGCCGTCTGGTTCGAGGCAGACCACCCGGCCCGCGCCGTCATCAGACCTGACGTCCGCCATCTGGGCAGAGAAGCGGCCTTCACCGGAGGCTTACCGTTGAAGCCGGACGACCTCCTTTGGACCTCGCGAGYGCCCTGGCGGCACTGCGGGTTGAACGCGAGGCGCGGTTGCAAGCCGAGGCGGTGGCCGCCAGCGCGCAGGCGAAACTCTCGGACACCGAGGCTTTGATCGCGCATCTGCAACTGATGATCGAGAAGCTGAAGCGCGAGAAATACGGTCAGCGCTCCGAACGCACGGCACGGCTGATCGAGCAGATGGAACTTCAGCTCGAAGATCTCGTGGCCGCGGCGAGCGAGGAGTAAGCATCCGGCGAGGGCCGCGGGACCTCAGCTTTCGGTCGTGCGCTGATCGGCAATCAGGTCCCTGAGGGTTTCGAGTCCGAAGGACGTGAACGCCATGGTCTGATGTTCGTCCGTGTCGTGGATCCAGACGACGCCGTTCTCCGGGTCCATCTGATCGGCGAGCGCCCAGAGCCGATCTTCGTTTTCGCCCAGCATCTGAGCTGCGAGCGCGATGGTGAAGACGTTGGCGTCGGCGGCCATGCCGTCAGGCGGCTTCGCGGTGGTCGGCGCGGCCGTTTGCCAGTTCCACGGCAGCAGTTCGGCGAGCCGGCCCTGGGGAGTCTCCGCAATGCGGGCGAGCACGTCTGCAAGCCAGGCCTGCGGGTCGACGTCGTTGAGCTTCGCGGTGGTGATCAGCGTCGCCATCGCGGCGGCGCGCTCGGCGCCGCGGTCGGAGCCGGCGAAGAGCCATGCCTTCCTGCCGAGAGCGAAGCCGCGCAGGCTGCGTTGGCGGCATTGTTCGTCAGGCAGATGCGGCCATCGTCGAGGAAGAGGGCGAAGCGGCCCCAGCGCTTGAGCATGATGAGGTGGAACGACCCGCTACCGCAGCATCAGAGTGCTAAAACGTGGTCGTTATTTCAACGCCACAAGGTAGGAGCCGTTCCGTGAAGCAGATTACCACCATCGGGCTGGATTTGGCCAAGCAAGTTTTCCAAGTCCACGGCGC
>NZ_JBFTZN010000583.1:0-1179 GCF_056406775.1 Allobosea sp. P1_A7 | reverse complement strand
GGGCAGTATCCATCGCATTCTGGATCGCTTTTTCAATATCATCGGCCTCAGCGATCAACTCTTCATTGGTTCGTGTCATAGTTGCCTCCTCCGATTTTGCGTTGAGCATCCCTCACTTTTGCGTCACGCGCTATCTGTTTGCTGCTCACGGCGTGGGCGCGATCAATGCTTGGTCAACCGGACCGCCAGTTCCCCGACCACCAGCCTCAGGCACCCATCGCAGCCCGTGCCAGGATGATGAGCGCCATTCGAGTGTTGGAGGGTCCGAAGCTGTAGTTCACCGCTGCTCAGCCAGCGCGGCGTCGATCATGGCTTGCCAGTTTGCGAGCGCCCGATCTCTGAAATCTGTGCCGTCCGGGACGACCTGATGGGCCAACACGGCGACTTCGCCTGGCTCGAGCATCGCCTCGATAGCGGCGCGGGCGAGAACGAGCGCCGCTTCGTCCCCCATATTTCCGTCCGATCCGTCCATGGAGGCTGCGGCAATGGCAGCGGCGACGCGCTCAATCAGCGTGCTCACTTCGTCTTCTCCTTCCCTGGCTTTCCTGCGAGAGCGATGATGGCCAGCCGCCCGGATCGCGAGCAAGAATGCATCTCGCTGCAGTCGCCGTCTCTTTCCCCCCGCCGCATCTTCCCGCCGCGGGCGAGGGTGGAGGGGCCGAAGCTGGGCGCACCAGTGTTCGGGGCGTCAGCTATTTTCGTTCATCGCGCGGAAGGTCGAGCCTCGGCCTGGGCGCTCACCGAATGAGCGGCAACAGCGTTCCTACTGCAATTATCACCACGATCGCCGTCCGGATAAGTACTCCGCGACATCGTCTCGTCGGACGATCTTGACTGCGCTTCCATGGACAACTCCTTCACTCGGCAGGATAGCTTGCGCGACTGCAGGGGGGCAACAAGCTAAAACGCGAGGATGAGGCCCGAAGAACCGGCTTCCGTGGCTCATGCGGCACAATCGATGCGGATCTGGGTGCGACGCCATGTCCAAGGGGAAGCAGGCACAGTTTTGTGGTTCGAAAGTGGGGCAGAATTCTAGTGGATTGATTCCAACGTTTGATGCCCGCGCCTAACGGCTGCGATGATGTGGTCGGGATCGGCTTTCCATAGGAACGGGCGTGGTTCCCGGTTGTGCTCCTTGATGAAGCGGTTGATGGCGGCCTGCAGGTCGACGACGGAATG
>NZ_JBFTZN010000582.1:0-1192 GCF_056406775.1 Allobosea sp. P1_A7 | reverse complement strand
CGCCCAGACGATCGCCGTCGCGATGCCGATCCCGAACCGATCGGCCGCATGGCGCGCGGGCAAGCCCGCCTCGGTCGCCGCAATCACTCGCTCACGCAAATCCTGGCTGTAAGCCCGTGCCATCCCGGCCTCCCGCGTCAGACGGGGAAGGAATCGCACTGTTCGCGCCGCTTGGGAATCCCCTCAGAATCGGAAAACCATGAACCTGCTCTAGTCCGCGAGTTTGTCGATCCGCCTTAGGGTCCGGACGAGGACCTCGAAGATAACCGCCGTAGACCAACCAAATAGCAGGATGCCGTTCATAGAGGTGATGGGACCAAGGAGACGCCAGCCAACAACTGGCGTGATGTCGCCATAGCCAAGGGTCGCGAAATTTACGAACGCGAAGTAAAGGAACTCCGAATCTTCCGGAACTGCGCCTACAATCCGGTAGGTAATCGCCCAAATCACCGCTTCAACGGTGTGTGCCGCCATTAGCACACACACTACAGCCGACATGACCATGGAAAGCGACCACCGACTATCTTGAAATGTCTCGGCCTGTCGGCGGGACACTCTTATCACCAGGGACATGACCAAAGAATGGGCGAAGATGTTGACGACACTTGCGAGCGCGCCGACGGTCAGCTGAACCAACATCCCCAACCTCCGTTGCCCGAGAGGGCGATCTTGACACTGAGCTGTGCCTGCAAAAACCCCGATTAGTGCTGAAGCCGTCGGCAGTCGGGCCTGCCCAGGGAAGATATGGGTGATCCAGCGGGCCTGCAGCTCCAGAATCGGAAGCTTGCGTCGGCTATGCCAGGATCCAGAACCGCACGATCCCAACAATTGCGACAAACAACGAAAATCCAATCAAAGCCCAGGGCAACAGGCGTAACGCAGGCCTTGGACCCGGTTGGATAGGGCGAAGGGCGTTGTCACGTYAACTCCGGCATGGCGGCAAGCGGTGTAGGTGGGCGTGCATGACCCTGCCGRCCATCAGCTACAAGCGCCATCGGTTCCCACCGGCGATCATCGCCCATGCGGTGTGGCTGTATTTCCGCTTTCCCCTGAGCCTTCGYCTGGTGGAGGAGATGCTTCTGGAGCGCGGCATCGCCGTCTCCTACGAGACGGTGCGGCGCTGGGCCTTGAAGTTCGGGCGGGATTACGCCCACCGCCTGAAGCGCAAGAGGCCGAGCCGCCGCGACCTTTG
>NZ_JBFTZN010000581.1:0-1194 GCF_056406775.1 Allobosea sp. P1_A7 | reverse complement strand
GGCATGGGCCCAGGACGCCACGGTCGTGCGCCGAGGGGCGTCGATCGGCTCGAATGCCACCATTGGCTGTGGGGTCGAGATTGGAAGCTACGCCGTGGTCAGCTGCGGCGCAGTCGTGATGCGTGATGTGCCGGCCCGCGCGGTGGTCGCCGGGGTCCCGGCCAGCGTCATCGGCCATGCCGGAGCCAACGCCACTGCGCCCAGGTTGTTTGAAACCGTACTGGGGGAAACCTCATGATCCCATTTCTCGATCTCAAGGCTCAGTTCAAGACGGTGCAGGAGCCGCTTGAGGCGGCCGTCCTCTCCGTCCTGCGCAGCGGCAACTATGTCCTGGGCGAACCGGTCGCGGCCTTCGAGCGCGCGTTCGCTGAATATTGCGGTGTCGGGGAAGCCGTGGCCGTGAGCAGCGGCACAGCAGCCCTGCACCTGGCCCTGCTCGCGGCCGGTGTCGAGCCCGGGGACGAGGTGATCACGGTACCAATGACCTTCGTCGCAACGGTGGCCGCGATCCACTATGCGGGAGCGAAGGCGGTTCTGGTCGATGTCGATCCCACCAGCTTCACGATGTCGCCGGAAGCCTTCGAGGCTGCCATCACGCCGGCGACCCGTGCCGTCGTGCCCGTCCATCTCCATGGCAGGCTTGCCGATATGGCGGCGATCGGCGCCATCGCCAATCGCTACGGCATCACCGTGATCGAGGATGCTTCCCAGGCCCATGGCGCGGAGCGCGATGGCATGCGGGCAGGCGCCTTCGGCTC
Organism: Allobosea sp. P1_A7; assembly: GCF_056406775.1. Classification (NCBI taxonomy): domain Bacteria; kingdom Pseudomonadati; phylum Pseudomonadota; class Alphaproteobacteria; order Hyphomicrobiales; family Alloboseaceae; genus Allobosea; species Allobosea sp. P1_A7. Next base: position 436 of record NZ_JBFTZN010000581.1, on the reverse strand, counting down.
ATATGGCTGCTTCAGCTTCTATCCCGGCAAGAATCTCGGGGCCTGCGGCGAGGGGGGCGCGGTGGTCACTCACGATTCCAAGGCCGCTCAGCTGCTGCGCAGCTTGCGCGACTGGGGGCAGGAGGGACGATCCAATCACGTCAGGCCCGGCTTCAATCTGCGCCTCGACGCGATCCAGGCCGTGGCGCTGCAGGTCAAGCTGCCCTATCTCGATGGCTGGACACAGAAGCGCAGACGGATCGCTTCGGCCTATGAGCGGCTGCTGGGCGACACTGAGCTGCAGCTTCCGGCTCCGGCCCGGCGTGCGGAACACGTCTTTCATGTCTACGCGATCCAGAGCGAAGAGCGGGACAGGCTGCGGACGGGACTCGCCAAGGCGGGGGTTTCGACCGGCATCCACTATCCCCGCCCGGTTCATCTGCAGCCGGCCTATGCC
>NZ_JBFTZN010000580.1:0-1648 GCF_056406775.1 Allobosea sp. P1_A7 | reverse complement strand
GGCATCGAGCGCGACCATCGGGGTGTTCTCGAAGACGGAAACGCCGGCATCGATCACGGCCCGCCGCAGTTCGCGCGCCAATCTGGCAGGCTGAACGGTTGCGCCCTCGGCCAGGTAGACGCCGCCGCGGAACACCGGCGAGCGGCAATAGGCTGCCACCTCGTCGGGCGAGAGCTCATGGGCCATATCCGGCACGCCAAGACGCCGCGCGGTCTCGACATACCCCTTGATCTTGGCATCCTGCGCCGGCGAGGCCGAGACGCGGATGCTGGCGCCGTCGCGCCACCAGACATCGCGACCGGGCGCCGTCGCGAAGGCGCGGATCGCGTCCTGGGCGCGGGCTCCGGAACGGGCGACCGCCAGCGCGCCGTCTGAGCCGATATTTACTTCCATCCCGGCAAGCGAGCCCCAATAGCCCGAAACCTTGCCGCCGTTCTTGCCGGAATCCGGCCGGCCTGCTTCAGCGCTCATGGCCTCGATGAACCACCAGGACGGGTCGCCGGGGACGACGCTCGGAAGGGCAGATGACTGAGGCATGGCGGACCGCTTGCGCTGGAGGACGCGAGGATTTGGGGACACGCGAAAAAAGTCCGCCGCGATCACGCGCGGCGGACGTTGAGGCTCAGACGAGGGCCTGGACCTGGATCTCGACGAGAATGTCGTCCGCAGCCAGGCGCGACTCGACGGTCGCCCGTGCCGGCGGCTGCTTCGGGTCGACCCAGGCTTCCCAGGCCGCGTTCATCTCGCTGAAGGTGCTGATGTCCTTCAGCCAGATGTTGCCGACGACGATGCGGGTCTTGTCCGTGCCGGCCATCGCCAGATAGGCGTCGATCTGGGCGAGGATATCGGCGGTCTGCTCCTTGACGCCGCCGCTGCGGTCCTTGGCGGTGAGGCCCGACAGGAAGGCAAATCCATTGGCGACCAGCACCTTGCTGAGACGGCCGGTGACTTCGTGACGCGTGATCATGTTTCCTCTGGGTCTGCTGGAATGGCAGGCGAAGGCGGCCTTGCCGGCCCCGCCTGATACGATCGCCCTACAGGTGCGATTCCCGGATATTGATGATCCAGATCAGCTTCGCCTCGCTCGCGGAGCGGTTGACGACCTGATGCGGAATGGTGCTGGGGAACTGGAAGCTGTCCCCCTCCCCGATTTCGAAGACCTCGTCGCCGATGCTGAGCTCGACCCGACCGGAGAGGACATAGCCGCCCTTGTCGCCGGGCCCGCTCAGGAAGCTGCCGCTCTCGGCGCCCGGCGGTACGGTGAGGATCATGAAGCGCAGCTCGTTGTTGTCGCGCGGCGACAACAACTCCTTGGTCAGTTGATTGGTGCCGACGACGATGCGCGGGCGATTGGCCTGGCGCCGGACATATTGCGACTCGCGGGCCGGTTCGGCCGCGTCGCTTTCCAGGAACGACCAGAGCGTGACGCCAAGCGCGGCGCGCAGCTTCTGCAGCGTACTGACCGACGGGTTGGAGGCGCCGCGTTCGATCTGGCTGATGCTGCCGGAGGAAACGCCCGCCTTCGCCGCCAACTCCAGGATCGTCAGCCCACGCTCGGCCCGCAGGGCTCGCAGCCGCTGCCCGATCCTCATGGCCTCGAGCTGCTCGTCGCTGTCGATGTCGGCGTTCTCGGCGGGCAGCACTGTAT
>NZ_JBFTZN010000579.1:0-1210 GCF_056406775.1 Allobosea sp. P1_A7 | reverse complement strand
GTCCCCAACAGCCCCGCGACCGTGCGTCATTGCGGCGGCGTATCCCGCTGGGACGTGGCGAGTGGCGGTCGCATGGGCCAGGTGATGGGCGAGGACGCGGTCGAGGTCGCTCCGCCAGCCACGGAATGCATCAAGAAATGCCAAGCGCAGAACCGGGTTCGCGGCCGGTCAACGGTCCTTGGTTTCCCCTTCCCGGTCAATCCGGAAGACCAGCTCCAGCCGCGCTTCCCACGGCAACAGCAGGCGGGCGCAACGCAGACGGTTGCGACAAACCCGCAATAGGCGGGCAGGTCCGGACAGCCCGAGCCCTATAGCGAGCGCGCCACGCGCGCTCGCCGGCGTTCATTTTTGAAAGCGGCGAACATGCCAATCGAAATCCCGCACGAGAATCCGGGATTTGATAGACGGCCTACCTCTTCATCGTCCCCCGGCAGCCTCCCTAGTGAAAGCAGAGCGTTCGGCGCAGGAACTGCTCAGCGCCTGAAGGAGACCGATCGAGGCGGCGCATCTGCCCTCACCCGTGAGGTCCTGTTCGTCGGCGATCTGGTCGGCCGCCTCGGTTCGAAACGCCGGGCGGCTCTGAAGGCATCCCCACCGGCAACCGGCAGGACCGCTGGGCCAGCGAAACCCGCCGTGCGATAGCGGGATGGAGCGGCCGATGGCCAAAACCAGCGCCCCGCCGTCCGGCAGAAGCGGCGGGGCTCAGGCAGTCATGACGCCAGAAGGGGATTGCGGCGCCGGGACGCCCCACAAACACATGACGGCGCCTCCGGTTCCATGCCTGCCCGGACATTCGCGCCGGCTCGAAGATTTCGCCAGTTTCGATGAGACGCCGCGTGCAGTCGGCCCGCCCGCAGACGATGATGACGCGTCAGGCGTGGGCCCTGAACTTTTGCAGCGCACGCCTTGCCAGGTCCTCATCATCAATAGCGATCATCACCAGGTTCGCGACAATATAGGCCAATCGCTCCCGTTCGAGCTGCAGGTCGTGGCCGTCATCAAGGGCTGGCCTGATGGCCTCCCAGGCCGCATCCAAGGCCGCCTGGGCGCGCGCAATGTCCACCGGATCCGTGAGCGATGAGAATGGCATGGTCGCTCCCCCAACACCAAACTACATCGGAAATCTGGCCATCGCGCTCAAGAATGCAAGCACTGCGTTCGCCGACAAAAAGCCCGCCCCCCTTTCGGAGTGGCGGGCAGTGTCTTGGGA
>NZ_JBFTZN010000578.1:0-1212 GCF_056406775.1 Allobosea sp. P1_A7 | reverse complement strand
CCGGATTGTCTGCCCCACGCCCACGCCGGGCCTGGCCGACTGCATCGTCCGCACCCCGGCCCTGCCGCACATGGCCAGCCGGATCGTCCGCTCCACGCCCACGCCGGGCCTGACCGACCGCATCGTCCGCACCCCGTCCCTGCCGCACATGGCCGGCCGGATCRTCCGCTCCACGCCCACGCCGGGCCTGACCGACCGCATCGTCCGCACCCCGTCCTTGCCGCACATGGCCGGCCGGATCATCCGCTCCACGCCCATGCCGAGCCTGACCTACAGCGTTATCAGCACCGCGACCGCCTCGAGCATGACCGGCTCCATCATCGGCGCCGCGGCCACGCGCATCGGCTGCGCTGCCACCGCCGCTCGACGAACCGCCGAGACCACCACCGCTGTCGCCACCGCGGCCGCTGCCGCCGCTACTGCCGCTGGAGCCTGAGCCGGAACCGGAGCCACTTCCGCCGCCACTGCCTCCGCTGCCTCCGCCAGAGCCGCCGCTGCCACCACCGGAGCCTCCACCGCTCCCTCCGCCTCCAGAACCACCTCCGCCGCCGCCTCCGCCGCCACCTCCGCCGCCACCTCCTCCGCCGCCGCCGTCGCGCGCCAGGATGACGCGGGCCGGGTCCTCATGCGACGATACATTCCTGTGCGCTGGGGAATCGCTCTCGCCCTCACCGCTCCGGGACAGGGCTGACGCGCCCAGGCGGATGATGCCTTCCAGGTGAGGCGAGCTGTCGTCACGGATGGCGGCGCTCGCGCCCTGCGAGCCGGTGGTCGCCACCAGGATGGTGGTCGCCAGCATAAGTGATCGCAATGTCATGGTCGTATCTCCTTGCCATAGCCACCGCCGATCATTCTCTCCTCGGTGACGAAGCAGAGCCTGCGCGCCCTCGAACCTCGCCAGCCTGACGCGGCCTGTCAGGGAAATGTCAGCTTGGGTGTCGTAGCTTCGAAAGTTACCATGCGACATTCACGCAACATCGCCCTGTGGCGCGCGGTTTCGGCCCTCGCGGTCGTATTTGCGCTCGTCGCGACAAGCCCGGCCTGGATCGCCCCCGCCTTTGCCAAGGATGGCGGAGGCGATGGCGGCGGTTCTGGCGGCGGTGGGGGTGGCGGCGGTTCCGGAGGCAGTGGGGGTGGCGGCGGTTCCGGGAGTGTAGGTGGCTCTGGAGGCGGAAGCGGAGGTAGCGGTTCCGGTGGTGGCGGCTCCGGCGG
>NZ_JBFTZN010000577.1:0-1217 GCF_056406775.1 Allobosea sp. P1_A7 | reverse complement strand
GGGCGTAGCCGGCATTGTATTCGGGGCTCGCGATGTAGAGGCCGTCATGCGCGTCGATCAGCGCGCGCAGCTCATGGGCTGCCTGCGGCGCGTTTCCGAAGCCGGTGGCATCGACCAGGGGAAGCGGATAGTCGCCGAGCGAGATCTGCTTCACCTCTGCCCCGGCGGCGTGCAGCCTCCTTGCCGCCAGCGTCGCGAGCTTGGTGTTGAGGGAGCCCTCGCGCCAGGAACCGGCGAAAACGAGAATTCTAGGTTCTGGCATGTGACGACCCCATGACCTGGCCGGAAAGCTCCGGCCTGTCCGCGATCAGGAAAGCCTGCACTCTTGCTGGCGGCCTGGAAACCCGGGCTGCGGTATCGACACCATGCGCGGAAGGGCGGGTGGGACCATCGCCAGAGAGCCGTCGCAGTCCTATGCCGCGCGACGATAGACCCAGACGCGGGCCGGCGGAATATTCCGCAAGACCCAGTCGGACACCATGGCCTTGAGGCCCGAACCCTTCCGCGGCACCGGCGAGATCACGGAGTAAGTGAACTGGATAAAGGGCGCATCCTGGATGAGCAGCGTGAAAGCGTCCTTGACGAGGGCCGTGCGCGTGGCCGGCGGGCGTGTGAATAGCGGCAGGCTGGAGACGACCGCTACGGCCTTCTCGCTCAGATGCCCGGCAAGCGTCGTCGATAGCGCATAGGCGTCGCCTTCCACCACGGTGGCGCGCGGAAAACGTTCGCGCAGCAGCGTGCAGAATTCGGGGCTGTACTCGACCAGGATCAGCCTGGACTCGTCGATGCCGCGTTCGATCAGCGCCTCTGTCACAGGGCCGGTTCCGGGGCCGATCTCGATCACCGGACCAGGTACGCTCGGATCGACGAAGGAGGCCATGCGGCGCGCCAGGAACGGGCTTGACGGGGTCACCGAACCCGTGCGCAGCGGGTCGTCGATCCAGGATTTCAGGAAGCGGGCATCGTCGCCGAACTTCGCCTTGGCCTCATTGACCCGCGTCTTCAGCTTCCCGGCCGTGTTGCGGACCTCGCCCTCGACCTTGTAGCGCACGGCCGCGACCTTCAGCTTGGCCTCGGCCACGCTATCTGCCAGCTCTGCGGCCGTGACGCGCATTTCACCCTCGATGCGAGCGGCAACGCTCGATTTGCCGAGCCGTCCGGCAAGCGCGCCGCGAGAATCCCGGGTGGTGGAAGAACGCGTCATGAAACCTCAGGCC
>NZ_JBFTZN010000576.1:0-1236 GCF_056406775.1 Allobosea sp. P1_A7 | reverse complement strand
TCGTCGTCTGCATCGCGGCGCTGCTCGGTCTCGCCTGGCTGGCTTTGCAGGCGATCGGCTGGTTCGGCGTCGGCTTGCTCGGCCTCTTCATCGCCTTCGTGGCGATCCGCTTCGAGCTCGAGGAAAACCGGCCCGTCGGCCACCAGATGACGCCGGATCTCTATGCCAGCCAATTCCACAAGCATGGCCGTGAGCATGAGGCAGAGCGAGCGGGCTTTCGCACCCAACTCGTCGCCCAGATTTCTGCCGCCCGCCTCGGACTCGGGCTTGGCCTCCTGCTGACAGCCATTGGCTTCGGCTTCTTCTTCATCCTCGAAGCCAGTCGTTGAGACCCTACCCGGCCGAAGGCGCCAGCGGCGTCGGCGGCTGGATGGTCGTGATCGATGCGGCGGCCCCGGCAGAGGCCTGCCCTTCACCGCCCCTGACGGTCACGGCGTTCGAGGCAAAGGCTACGCCGGCATCGTTGAGCGCCTGATACATCCGCTTCAGCGCCTCACGCTGGAGCGCACCGGCCTGAGCCGGCTTGGCGGTGAATTTCAGCCGGATGACGATCGCAGTGTCGGCAATCTCGGCCACACCCTGCATCTTGAGCTGCGCGATGAAGTGAGGTCCGAATTCCGGGTCCTCCAGCAACGCGAGGCCGATCTTCTTGATTGTCTTGCGCGCCTTCTCGATATCGGCGGAGCGGTCGAGCCGGACGTTGAACTTCACCGTTGCCCAGTCGCGGCTGGCATTGGTCAGGGACGGGATCTGGCCGAAGGGCACTGTATGGATCTGTCCGCTCTGATGGCGCAGTTGTACCGAGCGTAGCGAAATCTTCTCGACCGTGCCCTTGAGCCGCCCCGTATCGACGTATTCGCCGACGCGGAAGGCATCCTCGACCATGAAGAAGAAGCCGGAGACGATATCGCGCACGAGCGCTTGCGAACCGAAGGACACGGCGAGGCCCAGGATGCCGARGCCGGCCAAGAGGGGCCCGATATCGACACCCAGCCGTGATAGCACGACAAGGCTGGTCAGGCCGATCACGGCCCCGAGCACGACACCGCGCAGCACCGGGAGCACCGTGCCGAGCCTGGACGGGACATGGTCGTCTGGGGGAGCTTCCTCGTCTGTCGGCCCTGCATGCACGGCACGCGGCGTATAGGCATCGAAGAAGGCACGCAGGAAGGTCAGCGCGATCCATCCCATGAAGGCCAGGGAGGCGACACTGAGGAGGCGTTGACCGAACGACAC
>NZ_JBFTZN010000575.1:0-1237 GCF_056406775.1 Allobosea sp. P1_A7 | reverse complement strand
AGATCAAGGCGGCGGTAGGGGCGTTCGATCCCGGGCGGGCGGGGCTGAGTTAGGGGCGCGCGGGGAGGGCAATGGGGACGTCAATTTATCGGAGACTCTTGAGGAGCGGTGTCTGGTGACCGGAGTAGGCCCAGAGCCGGCTTCTTGGATGTCCGCTGCTGGGAGTGATACTTCAGCGGCAGCCGGTGTTGGCTCATTGCCGCTGCTAGGAACATCCGCTTCCTGAGAGTTGGCTGATTACGCTCGAACTACTGTCAGGCGGCATTGGGACCAATCGCGGTGCCCAGGCCGATTTCAGAGCGAAGTTCTTCACCTTCATGCCGCCGTTACGAACACATCGGAGGCAACGTCGCTGGCAAAGAAGGTCCTTGCGATCTCCCGGCTCGGGATCTCGACCTGCGCCCGGTCGAGGTCGCAGCAGGCCAAGGCGTCGACGAGCGCGTTCATGATCGGGTTGTTCGCCCAAAGTCCGCCATCGACCATCACGTAGCCATTGTTCGGCAGGGCTTCGAAGTAGGCCGGGGCCGCGGCGGTCGAGAGGCCCACCTTCACCATGCGCTCGACCCGATCGCGCTTGTAGTCGGGATGGTGCGGGGTCTTGAAGATCCACGGCTCGCCGTGCCAGCCCTCGAAGGCGAGGTGCGCGGCTGAGCTGGCGAGCGCGTCCATAGTGGCTTGCGCAGTTGACCGGTGGTATTCGCACGGCGCTACTTCACGCGGTGAACCCGCCGTTCCTGCACGAATCGACCGGGCGCAGGAGATGTTCCAACTACACGGCAAGGACGGCAATCCGCTGTCGGAAGACGCGAAGTGGAGCACGTTCCGCGGTCTTGTTGAGACCGGTCCGGTGGAGCGCGCAAATGTCAAGCTTGCCAAGCTGGCGAAAACTGACAAGGACTTCGACGACTTCATGGCCCACCTCGCCGCCTACCAGATCTACCGATTGAGGAGTTCGATCGCGCACAGCCGCATTGGCGAGTATCTGCTGACAGACGCGGACGACGCGATGATCGCGGGCTTTGGCCTGCCTCTTCTGCAGGAGATCGCGGTCCAAGTGTTCAGCAGCTCGGAGCTCGCCGCCCTAGTCGCTTAGCGGGCGGCCGGCCGAGGCTCCATCGCGGGCTTGACGCTAGATTGACGCGTGGCGCTGCTCAGCCCGTGTTGCGCACGCCTCCCGCGAATACCGGCTTGAATCTCCTCGGCCGCGCGGACAGCCTCTCCTAGACGAGCGCAGATC
>NZ_JBFTZN010000574.1:0-1244 GCF_056406775.1 Allobosea sp. P1_A7 | reverse complement strand
AGGCAAGCCGTGTGCCGCCGGGGAAGAGCGCACGAAACGCGCGGCGCAGGCGAATGCCGGCCGAGCGCAAGAGACGGAAAATGCAGGCGGTTTCAGCGTGCAGCCGAGCGGCGGGCGCGGCGGCTGGAGGTCCTGAGGGCTAGCTGCAAACGCGAGCCCCGAAGGGTCGGCGCCTCGCTGCGGCACAGTTTCGTCTCAGCTTGGCGAGCGAGGGACCGCTGATTGACGTGCCGCCGCTTTGGAAACTTGTCCAACGGACGTTGCAGAGCTAACCATGCGCCGCGATTTCGCCGCGATCCCAGCGTTGAACCGCGTAAGCCGAGTTTGATCCCTTGAGTCGCCAACCAACCGCAGACGACGAAAAGAGGGCGCGCCTGGCCGCAGCCCTGCGCGAGAACCTGAAGCGCCGCAAGGCGCAGGCGCGCGCTCGTCGGGCGGATGAAGCGGAGCGGGAAGACGAAGCCTTGCCTGCCCAGGCCGAGACTCCCCGGTCCTGATCCCGCCCTCAATCGCGCCGCGCGGCCGATAGCCGCGACCTCCAGCAGGACATCCAGATGGACCGTATCCGCATTACCGGTGGCCAGCGCCTCAATGGCACGATCCCGATCTCGGGCGCGAAGAATGCCGCGTTGCCGCTGATGATCGCGAGCCTCCTCACGGATGAGACGCTGACTCTGGTCAATGTCCCGCGACTGTCGGACGTGACTGCGCTGTCGCGCATCCTCTCGAACCACGGCGTCGACCGTTCCATCGCTGGCAAGCGCATCGGTCAGTCGGCGGAGACGGGCCAGACCATCGCGCTCACCGCACGCCAGATCGTCGACACCTGCGCGCCGTATGAACTGGTCTCGACCATGCGCGCGAGCTTCTGGGTCATTGCTCCGATCCTGGCCCGGATGGGCGAAGCGAAGGTCTCCCTGCCCGGCGGCTGTGCGATCGGTACGCGGCCGGTCGACCTCCTGCTGATGGCGCTGGAACGGCTCGGCGCGGAAATCAGCATCGAGAATGGCTATGCGCTGGCGCGCGCGCCGAAGGGCCTGAAGGGCGCCGAGATCGTCTTCCCGAAGGTGACGGTCGGCGGCACCCATACGGCCCTGATGGCTGCGGTTCTTGCGGACGGCACGACAGTGATCGAGAACGCGGCGCGTGAGCCCGAGGTCACGGACCTCGCCGCGTGCCTTATCAAGATGGGCGCCAAGATCGAGGGCGCCGGCACCTCGCAGATCGTGGTCAAGGGGGTCTCA
>NZ_JBFTZN010000573.1:0-1260 GCF_056406775.1 Allobosea sp. P1_A7 | reverse complement strand
CGGCGGAGCGCCGTCGAACCGATCATCGGACACACCAAGGCCGACGGAAAACTCGAACGCCACTGGCTGAAGGGTGCCCAGGGCGACGCCATCAACGTCATCCTCGTCGCCGCCGGACACAACATCCGCCTGCTCCTGGCAAGGCTGAGAGTTTTTTGCGCCTTGATCCTGGCCACGCTCAGCGCCCCCGCGGCGCAGACCTCGATCACAAAGGGCCGACCGGCGTTCAGCTAAACTCACAAACCGCCAGGATCAGGTTGTTCACGACCGACTAGCTTCCATAGACGTGCTGTCGCCAAATTGACAAAGAGAGTGTATATTCCTAACATCAAGATAATTATCCTTGAATTGAGCGCTCGGTGGGGTTACCTTCGCCCTGCTGCGAAATCTCGTGGCGCCAGCCGAGACCGATCCTGTCACGGCATCCGAGGCATTTCACGATGCCGCTGCTGAGAGGCTGGGGTTGCGAAGCTCCAACGCCTGCACCGGGTGCCCGGATGAACGTCCATCAGAATGCCCGTTTGACGCCTTGTGGTCGAGCCCTGCTGGCAGAGCGGGTCGAAGGGGGCTGGTCCGTCAAGGTGGCGGCACTGGCGGCGGGCGTCTCGGGCCGCACGGCGCATACCTGGCTGCGCCGGCATCGGCAGGGAGGCGAGCGCAGGTTTCACGACCGCAGCTCAGCCCCGCACCACTGTCGGCATGCCACACCGGCCGAGCGCGTCGCCGCGATCGAGGCGCTGAGGCGCCGCCGGCTGAGTGGCCCGCAGATCGCCGTTGCGCTGGGCATGCCGTGCTCAACCGTGGGAGCAATCCTGCGCCGCCTGGGGCTGAATCGGTTGTCGGCGCTGGAGCCGAACCCCGAGATCCTGCGCTACGAGCGCGCCGCACCGGGCGGACTGATCCACCTCGACATCAAAAGGCTGGGCCGGATCGACGGTGTCGGCCACCGCATCACCGGCAACCGCACCGGTCAATGCCTCGCGGCTGGCCTTTGTCGAAGTTCTGCCAAGCCTCGGCCGGGACGACGCGACGGCCTTCCTCGAACGGGCGTTCGCCTGGTTCGGTCGTCTCGGCGTCACCGTCGAGCGGGTCATGACCGATAACGGTTCGGCCTATCTCTCGAAGCTCTTCGCAGCCGCGCTCGCAAAGGCCGGCGCCCGCCATGTCCGCACCCGGCCCTACACCCCGCGAACCAACGGCAAGGCCGAGCGCTTCATCCAGACCAGCTTGCGCGAATGGGCCTATGCAAGACCCTATCAG
>NZ_JBFTZN010000572.1:0-1276 GCF_056406775.1 Allobosea sp. P1_A7 | reverse complement strand
GTCTACAGCATGCCTGCCGGCCTGCCGCCGCAAGTCAATCTTGCCGTGCTCGGGGCCGGCCAGATCCTGCAGTTCTGGGACGGCGCCGACCAGACCGGCAACGGTGCCGTCGATGGCGGCACGGGCACCTGGAACGGCGGCAACACCAACTGGGCGGTGGCGCCGGGCGAGGTGGGCTTCAATGCCCCGTGGCTGAGCTCGGTCGGCGTGTTCCAGGGCATAGCCGGCACGGTGACGGTGTCCGGCACGCAAAACTTCGACACGCTGCAGTTCACCAGCGACGGCTATCTGCTGACCGGAGGTTCTCTCGGCCTCGGCGTCGCCGGTGGCGGCACGATCAACACGGCAGCCGGCGTCACCGCTTCGATCGGCTCGGCCATCATCGATGGCGTCGGGACCAGCCTGACCAAGGTCGGTGCCGGCACGCTGGCGCTGTCCGGCGCCAACAGCTATTCCGGCGGCACGCTGCTCAACGCCGGCACCCTCGCCGTCGGATCGGCGAGCGCGCTCGGCACAGGCACGCTGCAGATGGCGAGCGGGACGACGCTTCGTGCCAACGCCCCTGCTCTCACGCTGGCCAACGCCGTGGCGTTGTCGAGCGGCACCGCCTTCGTCGATACCGGTTCGTTGGATTTTGGCCTGGCCGGCGTCATCAGCGGCGGGGGCACGCTCTCCAAGACGGGCGCCGGGGTCCTGACGCTGTCGGGGATCAACACCTACTCCGGCGCCACCTGGATCCAGCAAGGCACGCTACGGATGGGCGGGGTGGGCGTCCTGCCGAACCAGACGGCGGTGCAGATTTCGGCCGGGGCGGTCTTCGATCTCAACGGCATCGCCCAGACGGTCGGCTCGCTGTCCGGCACGGGCGACGTGCTCCTGGGTGGCACGACGCTGACCGCCGGAGGCAACAACAGCAGCACGACCTTCTCCGGCACGATCTCGGGCGCGGGCTCGCTGCTCAAGGCCGGCACCGGCACGCTGACGCTGAACGGAACCAACACCTACACGAGCGTGACCCAGGTGTTCGGTGGCAGCCTCGTCGTCGACGGCTCGGTCGCGACGCCGGTGATCGTGCATGCGGGTGCGACGCTCGCTGGCTCCGGCTCGGTCGGCGCGACCACGATCGGCGGCACGCTTTCGCCGGGCAATTCGCCGGGGACGCTGACCGTCAACGGCAGCCTCGTGATGGGCGTCGCCTCGACCTATATCGCCGAGGTGCAGGGCACTGTCGCGGACCGGGTCAACGTCACCGGCACGGCCTCGCTGGCGGGTACGC
>NZ_JBFTZN010000571.1:0-1284 GCF_056406775.1 Allobosea sp. P1_A7 | reverse complement strand
GTCTGGTGGTTCACGCGTGCGCATCCTTGAGCTTGGCATTGCGCGCGTCACGGAATTCGCGGACGAGCGAGAGGGTGACGAAGACGGTCGATGCCAGCAGCAGGCCGACCGCGATCGGGTCTTCGAGGAAGATCGAATGGTCACCGCCGGAGAGCAGCAGCGAGCGGCGATAGCTCGACTCGACCATGTGACCGAGCACGACGCCGAGGATCAGCGGCAGGAACGGGTAGCCAGCGCGGCGCATCAGGTAGCCGACGAGGCCCATGCCGAGCGCGATGCCGAGATCGGCAAGCGAGGTGTTGAGCGTGTAGATGCCCGACAGGATCAAGGCGAGGATGAAGCCGGCGAGATAGGCGCGGGGCCGGTTCACCAGCCAGACGCAGACGGGCAGCAGCAGGATGCCGACGACGATCTGTGCCAGGGTCGCGATGAACGAACCGAGATAGAGCCCGACCACGACATCGGCATTCTGCTCGAACAGGCGCGGCCCGGGCAGCAGCCCGTGGATCAGCAGGCCGCCGAGCAGCACCGCAGTCGAGTTCGAGCTCGGAATGCCGAAAGAGAGAAGCGGGATCAACGCGGTGCTGGCCACCGTGTTGTTGGCGGTCTCGGGCGCAGCGACGCCCTCCTCCGATCCCTTGCCGAATTTCTCCGGCTCCTTCGACCAGCGCCTGGCCTCGTTATAGGACAGGAAGGCCGCAATCGAACCGCCGCCACCCGGGGTCAGCCCCTCGAATGTGCCGAGCAGGCAGCCGATGAACTGCGAGCGCTTGAGCCTGTTCATCATGCTCAAGCTGGGCAGGCGGACCTTGACCTGTTCACGCAGGCCGCCAATGTCGCGCGAGCCGGACTGCATCATCAACTCGCTGACCGCGAAGATGCCGATCATGATCAGGACGGGTTCGACGCCTCCGAGCAGCTCCGGGCTACCGAAGGTGAAGCGCGTCACGCCCGAGATAGGGTCGGTGCCGATGGTCGAGATCATCAGCCCGACGACTGCCGCGGCGAGACCCTTGAGCAGCGAGCCGTTGGTCATGGAGGCGATGACGCTGAGGCCGAGAATGCCGAGCGCGAAATAGGAGGTTGGCCTGAAGGCGAGTGCGACCCAGGARAGCGGCTCGGTCAGCATGATCAGCATGACCAGCCCGAACAGGCTGCCGATGACGCCGGACCAGAGCGAGATGCCCAGCGCCTCGCCGGCCCGGCCCTGCTTCTTCATCTCGTATCCGTCGATCACGGTCGCGGCGGCCGAGTTGGTGCCGGGTGTGCGGATCAGGATGGCCG
>NZ_JBFTZN010000570.1:0-1309 GCF_056406775.1 Allobosea sp. P1_A7 | reverse complement strand
GCTACGCATTGTTCCCCCATCTGACCGTCGCCGAGAACGTCGCCTTCAGCCTCGAGATGCGCAAGGTCCCTCCCGCCGACCGCGCCCCGCGCGTCGCGGAGGCGCTCCGTCTCGTGCAGCTTTCAGGCTTCGACGAGCGTTACCCGCGCCAGCTCTCGGGGGGGCAGCAGCAGCGCGTGGCGCTCGCCCGCGCGCTTGCGATGCAACCCGACGTGCTGCTGCTCGACGAGCCTCTCTCCAATCTCGACGCGAAACTCCGGCAGGAGGTCCGGGTCGAGATCCGCGACCTGCAGCGCAAGCTCGGCCTCACCACGATCATGGTCACTCACGACCAGGAGGAGGCGCTCACCATGGCTGACCGGCTGGTGGTGATGGAGAAGGGCAAGGTCCGGCAGATCGGCAACCAGCGCGAACTCTACGAGAAGCCGGCGGACCGCTTCGTCGCGGGCTTCATTGGCCGCAGCGCCTTCCTCGACGGGGAAACCACAACGCCTGGCCGCTTCCGCAGCCTCGGCGGGCTCGACATCACTGTCGGCGCGGCGAGTGGCACGGGAGCGGCGACACTCGCGCTTCGACCAGAGCGCATCTCGGTGGCAGCCGAGGCCGGAGCGTGCGTCAATCGCTTCGAGGCCCGTGTCGAGCACGTCTCCTATCTCGGCGCGCTGCTCGATATCGATGTCCGTCTCTCCGAGCACGACCGGATGCTGCTGCAGCTCCCGAACCGCCAAGGCAGCATCGAGCCGAAGCCGGGCGACACTATCACGATAGGCTGGGCCGAAGACGCCGGGCTCGTCTATCCGCGCGAGCCGTAAGGCCATGATCGGGAAAGGCGCATTGCGGCTCTCCGTCCGAACATGGCTCGATCACGGTCTCTAGCTCGACAGGCGTCCAACAGGGGAGAACTCATATGAACTCGATGAACAGGCGCCATGTCCTGCAAGGTCTCGCGGCGGGAGCAAGCGCCGCTGCGCTGGGCGGTCCGGCCTTGGCCCAGTCAGGCGGCAAGGTCGTGGTCGGAACCTGGGGCGGCGACTATGCCCGCCTCCTCACCAAGAACATCGAGGACCCGATCCTCAAGCCCAAGGGCATCGAGGTCCTGCAGGACCAGGCCGGCGACGCCCCACGCCGCGCCAAGATGGTCGCCGAGCGTCGCCTGCCGCGCGGCACGGTCGACATCCACGGGCTCTCGGCCGCGAACATGTACGAGATGAACGAGGCCGGCGTCGTGGAGCAGCTCGACTTCTCCAAGATCCCGAACGCCAAGAACCTGCTGCCGACGATGAAGTACCCCTATGGCATCGGGCACATC
>NZ_JBFTZN010000569.1:0-1325 GCF_056406775.1 Allobosea sp. P1_A7 | reverse complement strand
ACGAAGACCGCCACACCATGCCATCAGATCCAGAGCCGACAGGTCAATCTAGGGGTGCGTGATTTGCCGAGGCAATCACAGCCTTACACACGACCTTGCCAGGCTCTCGTCCCAGCGACGGGACCTCAGATGAAGCGGCGCCGATCCTGGTCCGCTTCGAAGATGTGAATCTCCCTCATGCCGCCAGAGTGGCCTTGTTCCAGCGGAACTCGGTGGCGTCGACCCACATGCGGTGGAGCACAACGCCCAGCTTGCGCGCGAGCGCCACCTTGGCGCGCTTCATGCCGCGGCGCTGCGCTACATCGAGCGCCCAACGCTTGAGGCTCGAGAAGCGGGTCGCCCGCGTCAGCATAATATGCGCCGCCTCGAAAAGCGCGGTTCGCACCATGGTGTCGCCGACTTTGCTGACGCCGCCGTCCCGGTTCGTCTCGCCTGACTGATACTTCTTGGGCGTCAGCCCGAAATAGGCGCCAACCGTGCTGGATTTCCCAAACCGCGCAGGATCATCCACCGCCGAGCGATAGGTCAGGGCGACCAGCGCGCCGACGCCCGGGGTGGACATCAACCGGTGGCAGACCTTGTCGGCGCGCGCGATCTTCAGCATCTCGCGATGAAGCTTCGTGAACTCGCTCCACAGCGCCGCGCGCGCCGCCAGCATCGCGCCGATCACCGTCTCCAAGACGACGTGGCCCGAGGTCAGTTCGCGGATGCGCGCCTCGAACCGGCCCCGGCTGACGTCGCCGACCTTCAACCCATACCCGCGCAGGATGCCACGGATGCTCAGTTCGACGTCGAGAAGCTTGCCTTGCAGAAGCTTGCGGCCAACCAGAAGCGCCCGGGTATCCTGGGAGTTCACCGATTTCGCGTGGACCGCGCGATACCAGCCCATCCGCAGCAGTTGCGCGATCCCGCGGGCGTCTTTCCGATCGGTCTTCACCGTCATCGCCGAAAGCGCCGCCTTCACGTGACGGGTCTCCAGTAAAACGACCTCACGGCCAGCAGCGACAAGAGCTGCGTGCAGCCACTGCGAGAGCGGCCCAGCCTCCAGGCCAATGCGAACGACGGGCAATTCCAGCTCGGCGAAAAACTCAACAAGCGCCTCGGGCTCGCTGGCGACCTTGATCTCGCGGGCGATCTTACCCGTCGCATCGACCACGCACACGCTGCTCTCTGTCAGAGAGACATCGATTCCAGCATAATGCTCCACGGCTGTTCCTCTCATGATGCTTGAGGCCGATCGCTCGGACCTCGTTTTCAACACCATCATTCTGAGGGACAGCCACCCAAAATGGCTATTCGAAGCGCCGGCCCATTACGGCATCTAG
>NZ_JBFTZN010000568.1:0-1339 GCF_056406775.1 Allobosea sp. P1_A7 | reverse complement strand
ATTCGACCGGGGCCCAGCTGCTGTCGGGGTCGTAGCGCAGCAGGCGTTCCGCCATCGCGCTGGTCTTCGGGCCGAGATTTTTCTGCAGCACGACCCCGTTATGTCCGCAGATGAAGGTCATGACGCCGGTCTTGCCCCATTCGGCCGGCCAGGCCACGAGGCCGAAGCCAGCGATCATGTTGCCGTTGACGACATAGGAATGCGCGCCGCCAGGTGCCCAGGGTCCTTGTGCCTTGAGGATGCGAAAGCGATAGCCGGCATAGGTCCGGTTTCCGCGATCCAGCRGGGCCTCGCTCAGGGCGCCCTCGAGTGGGCTGACATCGGCCTGCCCGGTTCTCGGCCAGTACAGCCCGTTCTGCGTGCCGGGCGTCGAGATCAGGTTCTGGGCATATGCGCGCACCTGGTCGCCATCATGGTCCGTGCGGAAATACTCGCGCTGGGCGCCGATATAGGCTTGGCAGGCCTCGATGGCGCGCAGTTCGTTCTCGCCGATGGTGCGGTTGAGGATCTCGTCCCGACCGGCCGCGACATCGAACATCCAGGCCTCGCCGCGCCGCACGATCGGGATCGGGAACTCGAATTTTCGCTTCCCTAGCGTCAAGATCCGAGCGGCGTCGCCGCGCGGTGTCAGCGTGACGGATTCCGCCGCAGCTTCGTTGAACCGGTCGAGTCGCTCGCGGTCCAGCGTGGCATCGCCCGTGCTCAGCACGTCGCGGGCCCCCGGCCCGAAGATCCGATCGAGCACGCCAGGCTCGCGCGCCCGCGCCGCCTCGACCAGCGCAGCGGACGCCGCATCGGGTGAGGGGAAGCTCTGCTGGGCTGCGGCAGGGCCCGCCATCATCAGGACAGCGAGCGAGACCGGGACTGAAAACCGAGCGTGATGTGCCATGATCATGTCCCCCAATCAGCGCCGTCCACCGCGACCGCCACCACCGCCCCCGCGGCCACCGCCGCCGCCGATATGTCCACCGCCGCCACGGCCGCCGCCGCCGATGTGAGCGCCGCCGCCGCGACCTCCGCCGCCGATCTGTCCGCCTCCRCCGCCGCGSCCCGCCGGCATGCTGATCTGCCCRCGGCTGGCTGCGCCGCGATTGCCATAGGCCGCCGCGCCGCGYCCGGMATCGATRCCGTCAAASGCGGTCCGGCTTGGTGTCGGGCGMGGTCTCGCGCCCTGCGGCGCCGCTGGTCGCGCCTGTGCCGYCGGAGGCCGKGCCGWGGGCCGCTCGGGGCCCGATGGTCGCGTCGCGGGYCGGCCTGCGTCGGCCTGCGGTCGCCCCTGTCCRGCCCCGCCCTGGGGGCGRTCCTGGCCGGGCCGYGCATCRGGACGGGCGGGTTGCTG
>NZ_JBFTZN010000567.1:0-1346 GCF_056406775.1 Allobosea sp. P1_A7 | reverse complement strand
GTATCGAGATGGTTCACATGATGCGCAAGCGACAGGCCAGATACGCCTACAATCCAAATCCGTCCATCGCAGCGCAGTTTGAGATTATCGCAGCGGCGTGAAAGGGCACGAACCACCAAATTCTATGGCGCCGCGGAAATTTGCAACAGAACCCTCTTCACGCATGCAGATTTAGCTCCGCGGCGTCGAGAGATTTGATCGCCTCAGCCGTGCTGGCCGAGGCCGTGAACACGATGATCTTCGTCTTTGGCGCGATCCTCGACTCGTCTTTCAGGGGCGGAACCTTGTGGCAACCGGGATGCTCGTCGCCGCAGCCAGCTTTTGCGCGGCGATGACCGCCTCCAGACGATTACGGGCATTCAGCTTTGCCATCAGGCCGGTCATGTGCGCCTTGATGGTCTTGGTGCTGAGCGAAAGCTCGCGGGCGATCTCGCTGTTCATCTTTCCGCAAAGCAGCAGTTTGACAATCTGCTCCTCCCGGACGCTGAGCCTGTTGCAGGCCGCCTTCTGTCGTTCGAGAGACTTGTCCTTCAAGGCGCAGATTAGTTTGCTCGCGAACGAGGGACTGACATAGACGTCGTTGCGTTGCGCGGCCTGAAGGGCTTGAATGAGGTCGTCTCCCGGGCCGCTCTTTAGGACGTAGCCCTTCGCCCCGGCATCAAGAGCCCTGATCGCATCATCCGTGCTGGCCGAGGCCGTGAACACAACGATCTTCATGGTGGGAGCGATCCTCAACGCGTCCGAGATCGCCCGATAGATATCCCCCGCCATGCAGGGATCGACGATCATGTCATCGGGCCGATGGCTCCTGGTGATCGACACCATATCGTCCGCGACATTCCCGGTCGCGGCGAGCGTAAAACCGCCCCATCGTTTCAGCAGGGCGGCGATCCCCTCCATCAGCACCGGGTGATCATCGACGATCGCGAGCGAACGATCCGGCATGGCTCCTCCCCCTCTCTACTTTACCGCTGCAAGTCGAATGAGATGGTCGCTCAGTCAAAACCCTTTGCGAGATGGTGGGGGCGCTCCATGTTGGAGCGGCGCTGGTCGGCTGCCGGATCCCCTCCCATTCGATGATTCGAACATGAGGGGCAGCGGTCGCCTCACCTCTCCTTGAAGATCCTGTTGGCGTGGTCGGCGAAGGGCTTTGTCAGGAACGAGAGCGCGGTGCGTTCCTCGGTGGTGATGAAGACCTCGACTGGCATTCCAGGCTGGAGCTTGCGGTCGCCGAGGGCGGCGACGAGATCGCCGTCGATCTGGATCTCGCCGGTGTAGAAATTGGCGCCGGTGGTGGGGTCGCGGGTGGTCGCCGGGGAGAGATGGCTGACGGTGCCCGGCAGCTC
>NZ_JBFTZN010000566.1:0-1368 GCF_056406775.1 Allobosea sp. P1_A7 | reverse complement strand
GGTTCAGCACGATGTCGGCATGGGTTCCGTCCTCGAGGAAGGGCATATCCTCGGCGGGAACGATGCGCGAGACGACGCCCTTGTTTCCGTGACGGCCGGCCATCTTGTCGCCCGGCTGGATCTTGCGCTTCACGGCGACGAAGACCTTGACCATCTTCATCACGCCCGGAGGCAGTTCGTCGCCGCGCTGCAGCTTCTCGACCTTGTCGAGGAAGCGCTGCTCGAGGCGCTYCTTCGACTCGTCGTACTGCTTCCGCATGGCCTCGATTTCGGTCATCAGGGCGTCGTCGCCGACGGCGAACAACCACCACTGCGAACGCGGGAACTCGCTCATCCCCTCGCGGGTGATGACCGTGTCCTTCTTGAAGCCCTTCGGACCAGCAAGGCCGGTCTTGCCGGTCAGGATCTCGGCCAGACGCGCAAAGGTGTTGCGGTCCAGGATCGCCTGCTCGTCGTCGCGGTCCTTGGCAAGACGCTCGATCTCCTCGCGCTCGATCGCCTGGGCGCGCTCGTCCTTGTCGACGCCGTGGCGATTGAACACGCGCACTTCGACGATGGTGCCCTGCACGCCCGGCGGAACACGCAGCGAGGTGTCGCGGACATCCGAAGCCTTCTCGCCGAAGATGGCGCGCAGAAGCTTCTCTTCCGGCGTCATCGGGCTTTCGCCCTTCGGCGTGATCTTGCCGACCAGGATGTCGCCCGCAGCGACTTCCGCGCCGATATAGACGATGCCGGCTTCGTCGAGGTTCTTCAGCGCCTCTTCCGAAACGTTCGGAATGTCGCGCGTGATTTCCTCAGGGCCGAGCTTCGTATCGCGGGCCATGACCTCGAACTCCTCGATATGGATCGAGGTGAAGATGTCTTCCGAGACGATCTTCTCCGAGAGCAGGATCGAGTCCTCGAAGTTGTAGCCGTTCCACGGCATGAACGCGACGAGCACGTTGCGGCCGAGAGCCAGTTCGCCGAGCTCCGTCGACGGGCCGTCGGCGACGATGTCGCCCTTCTTGATCATGTCGCCGACGCGCACCAGCGGACGCTGCGTGATGCAGGTCGACTGGTTCGAGCGCTGGAACTTCTGCAGACGGTAGATGTCGACGCCCGGCTTGGTCGGGTCCATCTCGTCGGAGGCGCGGATAACGATACGCGTCGCGTCGACCTGGTCGACGATGCCGGCGCGGCGGGCAGCGATGGCGGCACCCGAGTCACGGGCGACGACCGCTTCCATGCCGGTGCCGACGAAGGGCGCGTCGGCACGAACCAGCGGCACCGCCTGGCGCTGCATGTTCGAGCCCATCAGCGCGCGGTTGGCGTCGTCGTTCTCTAGGAACGGGATCAGCGCGGCGGCGACCGAAACGAGCTGCTTCGGGG
>NZ_JBFTZN010000565.1:0-1915 GCF_056406775.1 Allobosea sp. P1_A7 | reverse complement strand
TGTAATCCTTCAGCGGCTCAGCTCGGTCGGCGTGGCCGATCACCTCAATCAAGGCCTCGACATAGGCGTCGAACGCCGCTTCACTCTCCGCGGTCCAGTCGGTCATGGCGGCGCGCTTCCCTGATCTCGAAGCAGCACCCTAACAAGTCTGCGATCAGCGCGAATCCCCCGCATCCGCGACTTTCTGCGACGCGACAATCACGATGCGAGTTCGTATTGCCTCACCCGGCGATGTTCCCGAGTTGAGCAGCGTTTGCCTCACTAGGATGCTCCCGAGCGTGCATCGGTTTGGCCCTTCGGTCGCTCCATGCCGAACACCAGCGCGGAGGCCATCGTGCTACGCCAGCCTTTCAGCCGCCGCTGGACGGTCCGAAGCAAGGCGTCAGGATAGCGGCCGGGATAGATGGTCTGGAGCCGCGCCAGAAGATCGCCGCCCGAGCGCGACGGATCAGCCTCGAACCACGCTTGCAGCTCGTCGCTGACGGCGGCGAGAGGGTCRGGACGGCGTCGACCGCGCTTTTGCTTCGGCTTGTTCTGGGCGGTCGGGCGGACCTCGCCGGCCTGCCAGGCCACGCGCAGCCCCGCCAGGAATGCATCGATCGGAACGGGCGCGGCTTTCATCCCGCTGGAGGCCGCGCCATCGGCGATCGCCGCCAACGACCTCTACAGCTCCCGCATTTCGGCAAGCAGCCGCACGGGATCGAGATCGGCGCGCAACGCCTCGACCCGGCTGCGGATCTCTTGGCTGGTGCGCGGATCCCCGATGAGCCGATCGCAGGGCGTCATCGGTGGATGGTGGCGCTTGCGCACCCTTGCTCCTTCGCGATGCTTCTCCATCAGCTTGAACGATGGCTGGAAGGCGTTCACGAAGAGGCGCGTCGCCGCGTATAGGCGCGCCAGCTCGCGCGCGGCTTCCAGCCCCTCCAGGCGACGATAGCCCACGATGCGACGCACCACGGCGCCATTCTTCTGTTCGATATGGGCCTGATCGTTCTTGCGGTAGGGCCGGCAGCGGGTGAGCGCGATGCCTGCCTCATGGCAGTAATTCCGCACGCTCTCGTTCATGAAGACGGTGTCGTTGTCGACGTCGAACCCCAGAAGCGGGAACGGCATCATCGCCCGCAATTGGTCGAGCACGCCGACCAGTACCGCGCTGCGGGCGAAGCGCGCGATCGATCGTCGCCGCGCTGACGAGGAGAAGCGCGGCCCGGATCCCGGGCGCCAGATCGAGATGACCATGGCGTTCCATCGCCGGCACGAGCGTCGGGATCAGCGCCTTCAGCCTCTTGCCGCAGATGCGGTCGGAAGCTTCCCAAAGCACGATCAACGCTTCTCGCACCGCATCGTCATAAAGCCGCCGGTGCGGTCGTGGTCCGGTCCGCCGATCGCCCAATCCAGCCCGCAGCAGTCGCATGGCGTGCTTGCGATGGTGGCCCGTCATGGCGGCGAACTCGTCCAGGATGCGCCCTTTCTCCTCCCGCTCGCCGCTTCGATAGCGCCCGGCCACCGCCGCCAACAGCTCATCGCGCGTCGCCATGCTTACCCGCCTCATCGTCACCCCCGCCAGCCGTTCCCGATGGGGAGCAGATCAGATGAGGCAACGATCGACCATCAAGGAGCATTCCAGACGAGGCAATGCGCGCTCTCATCCAGATCGTCGCGCTATAACTTTCTGACTCAGTAAGRCTTCTGTAATGGGCCTTTGATCGTCAAGTCCCTCTGAACGATATCTCGTCGCCAGGATCATGCTTCTGTCCGTGGTCAGTACGAAGACCGCCACACCATGCCATCAGATCCAGAGCCGACAGGTCAATCTAGGGGTGCGTGATTTGCCGAGGCAATCACAGCCTTACACACGACCTTGCCAGGCTCTCGTCCCAGCGACGGGACCTCAGATGAAGCGGCGCCGATCCTG
>NZ_JBFTZN010000564.1:0-1381 GCF_056406775.1 Allobosea sp. P1_A7 | reverse complement strand
GATCTTACTAGCACCCTCACCGAACTAACGTCCGTGGAAGGTGGCTCTATCGGGACTGTGTCGGCAGTGGAGACAACCGAGCTGAGTGGTCATTTTGATGGAGCGTCGGTTCTCTACGCGATACTGTCACTTTCAAGTGACGATCCCGCATCAAATTGAGCTACAGGTTGAAAGTGCTGCAAAACTCTATTGTGGTAGTAAATCGTAGGAATATCTTGTGTAGGGCGAATTGGCTGGGGTCGTCGGGGGGAGAAAATGCGGATCACGCTTGTTGCGTTCATCGCAACGTTTATCTTGGGTTACTGGAACTCCACGCAAGCGGCTGATCTCTCCGGTTATCTCGAGCGCCGACCAGCGGTTGCCGCATGCCAGGCTTGGGGCGTCTCCGCCCTAGCGCGMGAGCCGAACCTCTCGATAATTCAGCAAGAAGTCGAGGCGCRGTACGTAGAGGCGAGAGCAATATCCACACAGTTGGCCACGGAAGCCAGCGGGTCGGAGCGGATCACCTGGGCCTACGCGTCTCGCACGGCCTGCGGCATTGCACTGGGAATGTTGTCCCTGCGTGAGGTCGATTCGGATCGGCTATGGAACTGCGAGTGCTATCACGCGCGAATGCGGGCCACTATGAGCCCGCGATACTGACGGCGGTCAGTCAGGGTACGCTGGCGATGGCCATGAATTCGCGCGTTTGGAAATCAAATTTAGAAACAAACTGCAGGGCTCCGGATCATGATTGTTGCCATTATGCGCGTGCTGAATTATCGTTTGTGCGATTAATACAGTCTTATTGTAGGATGTTGATTTTAGCTCCGAGAAAAAGCAAGGGGCGAATATTAAATCGAGACCAAAGTTGTCTTAGGTTCTGGTGCGATTTTTTGCCTGTTCTTGATGTTGGGGTGTGATAAATTGTACTTTTGGCGAAAATTTAGGACTGGGTGGGGGGCAGCGATGCGTTCTGTGAGTCGAGCCGCAATTTTGCGCAGTTGTCTGCTGGCTGGCCTGGCCGCCGGAAGCATCTCGGCGCTTGCGGTGACTGGCGCCGCCGCATTCACTTTGCGTGAAGCGATAGCTACGACGATCGATTCGAACCCCCAGATCGGAGCGGCAATCGAAAATCGCGAGGCGATCGAATTCGAATTGCGCCAGGCTCGGGGTCTATATCTGCCGCGTGTGGATGCCGAGACTTCAGTCGGCGCACGGCAACTGGACCAACCTTTCAGCTCGATCAACAGGTTTAACGGTCCGCGGGACAAGCAGAGCCTCAACCCTCTAGAGGCTGGAATCGTCGGAACTTGGAAGCTCTTCGATGGCTTTGCGACGGATGCCGAAGTCGAACGCCAAGCTTCGCGGGTGGACGGCGCCTCATATCGAGTCCTCGAAC
>NZ_JBFTZN010000563.1:0-1383 GCF_056406775.1 Allobosea sp. P1_A7 | reverse complement strand
GAGATTTCGGTGCCCGGTCCTCATCTTGAGGCTTTTGCAAGCTTCAGGAGGTTGTGAGCGGTACAGATCATTGCCCATTCGCCTCGGACCTGATCGAGACCGCGCAGGAGCAACTGCCGGAAGCCTCTGGCTTGCTTGATCTGCCCGAACACSGGCTCGACCACCTGCTTCCTGAGGCGGTAGCGGCTCCTGCGGCCAGCCCGCTTCAGCCGTGCGGCCATAGCGCTCATSAAGGGCATCTTCGTCAGTCTACGGCGCCCGACCGCGTTCCCCTCGCCGTGGCGCGCACGGCCTGGGGCGAGGTAGCCCGCAATCCCTCTCTCCTTCAACGCGGCCAGGTTCACCTCGCTGGCAAAGCCCGCATCGCCCGAGACCTCACGCGGCTTGCGCCCAAGATGGACGCGGACATCGTCGATGAGCGGCACGAGGGCGCGATAGTCGGCGGAGTTGGTCACCAACCGGTGGGCCACGATGATCTGATGGGCGGCATCGACCGCGATCTGGCCATTGTAGCCCTGCACGAACCCGTCGCGCGTGGGCAGGATGCGGCTGTCCTGGTCGGTGAAGTTGCGCTGCGCCCGGTCGGGCGGTCCACCGTCCTCGCTCCGCAACGCCCGGCCCTGCCAGCGCATGCCCGACGATGCGCCTGGTCCGCTCTCGTCCTCCGGATCCGGCGGATCGGCAGCCTCTGCCTCCAGCGTCTCCTTGGCAGCTCGGATCCTCTCCAGCCGACGCTGTTTGTCGGCCATCCAGTCCGGTGTCTCGTCCCCACGTCGGTCCGCGCCATGAACCTGATCCTCGGTCGCGTCGGTGTCGCGCGCCTGATCGAGCCATTGTGCGACCTCGGCGGCCAACGCAGGCTCCGTCGTCTTCATCCGCCCGTAGCTCATGGCCTTATGGCGCGAGGCGTTCGCCTTCAGTTTGGTCCCGTCGACCGCCACGTGTGCGAACTCGACCAAACCGGCCGCCCGGCACAGACGCAGCACCTGCACGAACASGTCCGATAGGACCACGAGGTGGCGCTTGCGGAAGTCGGCGATGGTCCGGAAGTCCGGCCGGTTCAGGCCGGTCACTGCCATGACGTCGACCCGCTCCTCGCAGGCGCGGGCGAGCTGACGCGAAGAGTACAGGCCACGGCTGTAGCCATAGAGAAGCAGGGCCACCATCATGCCGGGATGGTAGGGCGGATAGCCGCGCTCCTCGGTGTAGCTGTCGATAATAGCCGAAAGGTCGAGCCCTTCGCGCACCGTGTCACGGACGAAATGCGCCAGGTGACCGGGCGGCACGAACTCATGCAGCGAAGGCGGCAAAAGCCAGCCCTGATCGACATCCCAAGAGCGAAACACTTTGGCCATGAGCCAGTGAATCATCCCGAAGCCACCC
>NZ_JBFTZN010000562.1:0-1397 GCF_056406775.1 Allobosea sp. P1_A7 | reverse complement strand
ATCCGCCTGCTCCTGGCATGGCTGAGAGTTTTTTGCGCCTTGATCCTGGCCACGCTCAGCGCCCCCGCGGCGCAGACCTCGATCACAAAGGGCCGACCGGCGTTCAGCTAAACTCACAAACCGCCAGGATCAGGTTGTTCACGACCGACTAGCAAAACGCCGGCGTGATTGGCTGTTGCTTCCGCTGGGGATCGAACAGCGGCTCAAAGCCGCTGTAACAGTCGCATTGAAGGATGCCCGCGAACCCGGCCAGATGCTTCTGCGGGTGCTCGCCGCGTCGGTCGCTCGAGGCGTAATAGACCGCCGCCGGCGGCGCAGGTCCGGCGAAGGGGCCGTCGTCGTGCAAATAGGTCCATATGCGCCCGGTCGCGCATTTGGCCTTCGCCAGGATCGGGACCGTCGTGTCGTCGCCATGAAGGCGCTCGGCAGCGAGCACATGGTTCTCAATCAGGTCGAAGACTGGCTTCAGAGCGAAGGTTCCATGGCTGACCTGGTCGGCCAACGTCGACAGCGGCAGGTCGATCCCCTCGGCCTTGAAGCGTGCGCTCTGGCGGTTGAGCGGAGCGTGCATGCCGAACTTGTCGAACAGGATCGTCGCCAGCAGTTGCGGACCGATGAAGCCGCGCGGCGTGGCATGGAACGGTGCCGGCGGCTGGCTGATCTTCCCGCAATCCCGACAGGTGAAYTTCTCGCGCACCGTCTCGATCAGCTTGAAGCGGCGCGGGATCTCCTCCAGCGTCTCGGTTACATCCTCGCCCAGCTTCGACAGCCGCGGTCCGCCGCAGCAGGTGCAAGCGGTGGGAGGWTCGATGACGACCCGCTCGCGCTCGATATCCTCCCGCCAGGGCTTGCGTATCGGCCGCTTGCGCGTGAAGGCGCGTACACTCCCAGTCTTCGCCGCCGCGGCTGACGCGGCAAGCTCATCCTCGCTGTACGCATCCGGCGTAGGCCGCCTTGTTGAAGGGCATTCTGACGTCCAGCTTTTCGCGCTTCTGATCCGGCAGCGGTGCCGGCAGCAGTGCTGGAGAAGCCGGAGTGGATGATGAGACCTATGTTCGACGCCGCCGCTGGAGCTCGGAGGAGAAGCGTGCTGTCGTGGAGGAGGCGCTGACGAACGGTAACGTGATTGGGACAGCGAAGCGCCACGGCATCCAGGCCCAACAGATCTATCGCTGGCGAGAGCGGCTCGACGAGCGGCAGGGCCCTGCGACCTTTCTGGCCCTATCGGTCGCGTCAGAAGCTACGACGGTGCGGATTCCGATTTTGACCGGCCWCCATTCCGATAATTGATCGGCCGGGATTCCGATCATTATCCGGTCACCGTTCCGATAATTGACCGGCCACCAGCCGGGGTATGCGCGCTCTGGGTCAGCACTCGGGCATCAGGCTTTCCGTTT
>NZ_JBFTZN010000561.1:0-1416 GCF_056406775.1 Allobosea sp. P1_A7 | reverse complement strand
GCCGAGGACGCCCCGACGAACTGAAGCCCAAGCCTCCAACGCGTTCTTCAAGTTCACTCCGCCGATGCGGTGAAAAACACGCCACGGCTCGCCGCGCCGTCGCCCCAGATGCTCATTCAGCCAAGCCTTCATGAATACGACGGGCTAGTTCCGGTTTTGGCAGGCTTCATGATTGTCGGTCCGCTTCTCGCCGTCGGCCTCTATGAGAAGAGCCGCCGCCTGGCGATGGGGGACCGGGTTGGCTTGCCGCAGATGATCTTCGTGAAACCGGCACTTGGTGGGCAGGTCCTGTTCACCGGTGTCCTTCTGAGTCTGCTAATCTTGGTGTTACGCCCACTTCCGGGATTCGACCTCATCGCACCAATGCTATTCACGACCCGTATTGGCTGGGCGCTGGTTCTGGTTGGTGGCGCGGTCGGAATTCTGTTTGCTGCTTTCTCCTTTGCCATCAGCGTCTTCGGCCTCCCGATTCAGCTGGACAGACGTGTCGACGCCTTAACCGCGATGGGCGCAAGCATGGCGCTGGTCTGGAATAACCTGCCAGTGATGCTGGTCTGGGGTGGGGTCGTCCTCGGGCTGCTTATGCTGAGCCTGGCAACTGGGCTGCTCGGCCTGATTGTCTTGTTCCCGCTGCTGGGGCACRGGACCTGGTATGCGTATCGCGCGATCGCATCATAGGGCTTTCGCGGTGACGTGCTTAGGGGCCTGCGCATCCCGGCATTTCAAGGAAACGCCTGAGCTTGTGATACGTCAAAGACGTCCTTCGTAAGTGCTCTAGAGTGCTGCCAACGAACGGTCCTTGGCAAGTCAGGAGAGCACAACGTGAGGGATGATCGGGCGCGATATCTCGACGAACGGCTGCCCCGATATACGAGTTATCCAACGGCGCCGCACTTCAGGAATGGGGTTGGCGCGCAAAGCTATGGCGACTGGCTCGGGGATCTCGCGCCAACCGCGAAGGCCTCGCTCTACCTCCATGTCCCGTTCTGTCGTTCGATGTGCTGGTATTGCGGCTGCCACACCACCGTTGCGCTGCGCGACCAGCCTATCGTCGATTACCTCGCGGTCTTGCGCCGAGAGATCGAGACCGTCGCGAGTCAGCTCCAGGCACCGCTTCACATCCACCATATTCATTTTGGCGGCGGCACGCCGACCATCGTCACGCCGGAGGATTTCCTCGGTCTGATGGCTCTGCTGCGCAAGCATTTCGCGATCCAACCGCAAGCCGAGATCGCGGTCGAGATCGATCCGCGCAGGCTGACTGCGGATTCCGATTGAAGCGGGCGGGGTATTCCGAAGCGAAGCCGGCAGGGCATTCCGATTTGAAGCCGGCATGTGATTCCGAGATGAAGCCGGCACCCTGAAGGGGGTGTTGGAGGCCTGGGTCAGCCACTCTGGCAGACGTTTTCCGTTCCG
>NZ_JBFTZN010000560.1:0-1417 GCF_056406775.1 Allobosea sp. P1_A7 | reverse complement strand
GTCAGATCACTTGGAAAGCGAAGCCGATCACGGTTATGCTCGGCGCGAGCGATATCGGTCCAGGCCATCGGAAACCCCTTTTGATTCAGCACCAAACGGGAATCACAACCTGCTGATATCGCTCAACTCCTTTTAAATCCGGCTCTAAGGTACTCCGGCAGGAACATCGATAGCACGATGACCGCCCACCTCTCCCGCTGTTCGCTTTCTGCCGACCGCGATGTTCCAATGGTCGATCGGATTTTGGCGAATAAGGCCAGCGCTTCTAATGGCTTGCAACCTGGGAGCTTGAACCCGGCTTAAGCCAAACCCGCCGAAGTTCCAGGTTTCACAGGTAGCCACAAATCCTGCTTCGGGCTCGTCAATGACCGCATTGAAAACAGTTCCGAACCATCCGCGCCAAGCGTCGAACTGCTTATTCGGAGAAAGCTCTTCCGTAGAGAATGATGCATGGACAACATTCATCCAATTTCCGTCCATCATTAACAAATTATTCTAGGAAATAATTATAAGACCTTCCTATACCCTTACGTTAATCGTGGCAGTAAAGCAACGCTTTGATCGAATTTATAGGACACTAACGCCTTGGGATAGAAGAGATTTTCAACAGACGAATCTCCGAGAAAGGATGCCGAATTGCGCACCACCGTAAAGTGAGTTCCCGGTCACCCGCAAACGCGACCGCGTGATCGTCGAGCGCGGCGGGCGGAAGATGATCGTCTGTGACAACGGCAGCAAGTTCACCAGCGATGCCAAACGATGCTGATCGTCACCCTGCATCAGGCTTCACGCGCACACGCCCCGCTACGAATCTTACTTGGGAACGATCCAGAACCGAGATCCGGTGCGGCTGCGCAGTTCAGCGAAGATGATCTCGCCACTGTCCAGGCGCGCAATGTCGACGTCACAGATGGGTACAGCGCTCAGGGTTCATGAATGTCCGGTGAAAACCCACAGTCGCACCCTACGGACTGCGCAAGGCCATCTTCGCGCGGCTGGCAGAAAGCCAGGCCATTGCCCACGAACTCATGCCCATTACAGGGCATCGGACGCTGGAGGAGGTGGAGCGATACACCCGCGCAGCACGTAAGCCGCAGATGGCGGATTCAGCGATGAAGAAGCTTCAGGCTGGCTCGACAATCGTCCCACCGAAAACGGAAGCGGGACAAGAGAAGGAAAAGAGCCTTATAAAACAGGCTCATTTGGCCGTATTGGCGCTCCCTAGGGGACTCGAACCCCTGTTTTCGCCGTGAGAGGGCGACGTCCTAGACCGCTAGACGAAGGGAGCAGCGCGGCACGGGCGGTGTTTAGTCGGGCTTCCGCGCCGCTGCAACTGTTTTCGTGCACAAACCGTGGGATAAATCGAATGAGGGCGAACGATGGACGCGCCCGCCCTCATGGCTCCATGTGTCAAAGG
>NZ_JBFTZN010000559.1:0-1427 GCF_056406775.1 Allobosea sp. P1_A7 | reverse complement strand
CCTGCTGGGCTGGGTGGCTTCAACACCCAAACCCTCCCAGCAGGAGCCTCCCGTCACAAACCCCGCAGCTTTCCCGCGTCAGCGGGTTCGTTCAATCCGCAATTGCCGCAGCATATCAGGCGGGATGCCTTCTACTGGAGCTCCCCCATGGCGCGGTACTTCGTTGTCGTGCTTCATTTTGCCACCAGCGTGTGATCGTGCCTCCAATTGACGGAGCTTTAGTCCACCGGCGCAAATTCCTACCGAAGAGGCACTCAGCCCGTCAGCGCTGATTGATTGGTGCAGAAGACGGCAAGGGCGGAGCCAGTGGAGCAATTTCCTTGCCTACGCCTAGSTGTCGTTTCCAAGAAGGTTGTTCAGTCTTGTCCATGGCGACTTTCCGCCGAGGGCTGAGTGAGGGCGRGAGAGGTTGTAGTTGTCGGCCCAYGGTCCGATGGCGGCGTGGCGCTCTGCCGAGCTCTGATAGGGTCTTGCATAGGCCCATTCRCGCAARCTGGTCTGGATRAAGCGCTCGGCCTTGCCGTTGGTTCGCGGGGTGTAGGGCCGGGTGCGGACATGRCGGGCGCCGGCCTTTGCGAGCGCGGCTGCGAAGAGCTTCGAGCGATAGGCCGAGCCGTTATCGGTCATCACCCGTTCGACGGTGACGCCGAGACGACCGAACCAGGCGAGCGCGCGTTCGAGGAAGGCCGTCGCGTCGTCCCGGCCGAGGCTTGGCAGAACTTCGACGAAGGCCAGCCGCGAGGCATCGTCGATCGCGACATGGAGATGGTCCSAGCCGATGCCGCGATTGCGGCCTGGGCCGGTGCGGTTGCCGGTGATGCGGTGGCCGACGCCGTCGATCCGGCCCAGGCTCTTGATGTCGAGGTGGAKCAACTCGCCCGGCGCGGCGCGCTCGTARCGCAGGATCTCGGGTTTCGGCTCCAGCGCCGACAATCGGTTCAATCCCAGACGGCGCAGGATCGCTCCCACGGTTGAGCGCGGCATGCCGAGTGCAACGGCGATCTGCGGGCCGCTCAGCCGGCGACGCCTCAGCGCCTCGATCTCGGCAACACGCTGCACAGGCGTTGCATGCGGACAGTGATGCGGGGCTGAGCTGCGGTCGTGAAACCTGCGCGCGCCGCCCTGCCGRTGCCGGCGAAGCCAAGTATGCGCCGTGCGGCCCGAGACGCCCGCAGCCAGTGCCGCCGCCTTGACGGACCAGCCCCCTACGACCCGCTCTGCCAGCAGGGCTCGACCGCAAGGCGTCAAACGGGCATTCTGATGRACGTTCATCCGGGCACCTCCGGCGCAGGCGTTGGAGCTTCGCAACCCCAGCCTCTCAGCACCGGCCCGGATGAACAACCTTCATAGCTTCGACAACTAGGCAGCGCTTGGTCCGGCCCGGATGAACAACCTTCATAGCTTCGACAACTAGGCAGCGCTTGGTC
>NZ_JBFTZN010000558.1:0-1431 GCF_056406775.1 Allobosea sp. P1_A7 | reverse complement strand
ATCGGGGCCCTTGGCTTATCGTCTCACATCGCCAGCGCTGGCCTGGTTTTGCTCCGCCCAAGTGGCCTGGAATCCGGCCGCCGTTGACACCCATTCGAGATGGAACGGCCTCGGCGGATGCACCGTCGATCGCTGACTATCTCGAACCGTTTGCCGGTCAAGTCGAACGGGTCGGCCTCGAGGCAGGGCCGATGTCTGATTGGCTGACAGCCAACCTCATCCAGCTTGGGCTGCCGGCCATCTGCCTGGAAGCGCGCCAGCTCAAGGCGGCACTTTCAGCCATGCCGGTGAAGACTGATCGGAATGACGCCCGGGGGATCGCGCAGGTGGTGAGGACGGGCTGGTTCAAGGCTGTCCATGTCAAGAGCATTGGCAGCCAGCAGGCGCGGACCCTTGCGGCAGCTCGCAAGCACGTCATCCGCTCTGTTGCCGCCGCCGAGCAAGTCATCATGGGCCTTCTTCGCCCATTTGGGCTGAAGGTCGGGATCGTATCGCGGAAGGGCTTCGGGAGCCGGGTTCGTGAGTTGGTCGCATGCGATACCATGTTGCAGGCGATCATGGATCCATTGTTCGCCGCTCGCGAGGAGCTCACGCAGGAGTACACCCGGCTACATCGTCTCGTCTTGGACACGGTGCGCATTGACCCAGCATGTCGGCTCCTGATGACGATGCCGGGCATCGGATCGATCTCCGCGCTGGCCTTTCGGTCCACCGTCGATGATCCCCGGCGCTTCCTGCACTCCCGATCTGTGGGTGCCTATCTCGCGCTCACGCCCCGGCGATATCAATCGGGCGAGATTGACCGGGTGGGTCGGATTACAAAGACGGGCCTCAGGGGCAGTTTCAACTGCGAAGCGTCAGCACGGTGAGTTGCAACCACTCGACGACGGTTTGCACCGGCTACGCGGTCAGCGGCCGGGGCCGCGACTAGAATTGAGGAGTAGCTACCTGGTGGGCTTCACCCGGCCAGCGCCGAGTTGACGCGGTAGAGATAGGCGGTGCACCGAACTATGAGTTCTCTGATTCGGCGGACCATCCGCGGCAAGAGTCTGGCCATGTCCAGCGGGATCGCATAAGCGCAAGGTATGAGCTTTCCAACAGCCTCCGGCATCCCCAGCGATCCCGTATCGAACCCATCAACCCTATCGCTGTGCCTTGCCCGTTCGGGAACCACCCTACTGGTTGCGCTGCCGTTGGCTATGTGGCTTGCCAACCGTTCGGCCCCCCTTTTCCTCGGGCTGGCAGCACTCTGTTTCGCAGCCTCGGCTGTGGCGGAGGAAGGTGGGGCCGTTCTCTTTCGGCGCCTGCGGGGGGTGCTGCGCTCGCCGGCGGGAACCGGGCTTAGCGCCTTTCTGCTCTGGTCGCTTTTATCGATCGCTTGGAGCCACCGCCCGGTTCAGAGCATCGCCGTCTGGGGAGAATTCTCCCCCC
>NZ_JBFTZN010000557.1:0-1437 GCF_056406775.1 Allobosea sp. P1_A7 | reverse complement strand
GGCCGCCATAGGCCAGACCGCCGGTGATGTAGACCAGCGTCCGATCGAAGGCGTAGCCGATGCGGGCGCGTACGGTGCCGAAATAGCCGCCGTCACCGCCGCCTCTACCGGCCCACCAGGTGTATTGGCCCCAGGCCACGCTACCGCCTGTATCGACATACTGGATATCGGTCTCCAGGCCGTAGACRATCGCGCCGGACTGCCAGTTATAGCCGATCTGGCCGCCACCGACGAACCTGCCATCACCACCGCCGACACCGCTCAGRACGCTGGAAGAGCCAGCAGTCGGCCCGTTGACGGCGATCTCGCCCGAGTCAGCCCAGCCCACGCCGGCGTTGAGACCGACATAAAGACCAGCCCAGGTGAACAGGGGCGCGTAGACGATCGGGGGAGGCGGCGCCTGGCGGCTGGGAAGGTCGGCGGAGAAGGCCGACGTTGCCAGGCACGTCGCAAGAACGGCGGTGGATACAAGACCTAGTCGCATGATGTCCTCCGAGGTCAGGGATACGCAAGTCAATCTGTTCCATATGAAGTAACGGCAGAGAACCCGAATAATCCGTGCCACTTCCCAATGAAGTGCCGAATGTTACGGACTGCGATATTTTGATCACTTCGCTCTATGAGTCCAAAAAACGACTGCCCAGAGCATGCCAATCCCAACGGGCGCCCGTGGGGCCCAGACCTCCGGCATGGGGCGGCGTGGGGACGGGCGTTCCATCGCGGTTGAGGAAGTCACTCCAGTTCAGGCCATCGATGCTCTTGCTGAGTGCTCATGCGCGATAAATCACGCATGCGGTGCCGTCATCGAAAGATAGTGTACCAGGCCAACGCCATCCCTCCCCAGAGCAGGAACGATATCGCAGCTCCCCAAATAATCCCTCGCCCAAAACTATCGTCATCGTCTCCCTCGGGCCGAAGCCATTTGTAATTCCGCTGGTTTGCCGGGGGCGATGCTGGAGGTTCGTGAGAACATCCGTTTCCCTTTGAGGCCGCCATGCCAATAACCTTTCAGATGGCCGATGGGCGTAGCGAATCGTGTAATATTCAGCACGTAGTCAAACCAAGATCTGTAATCTAAGTGATGTAAGCACACGTATATCGGCTCGTCGACGGGGATTTGCACCTGCCCGTTCGGGGCGACTGAGATTGGTTAACCGGTGACATCAGGACGATACGGCCACGATAAGACGAGACCGCACGCGCGCACTACATGACGATACGTCATATAGTCTCAGCTGGGGTCATCGCGCTGCGGCCCGATTGTACTTGCGCTATCCCTGAGAGCCGGATTCAAAAGTTCACGCGGGTTTGCAATGTCTTGCGATGCGGCGTGTGAGCATGCGGATGCTGGCGATATGAGCGAAGGCGGTCGCGCTTTCGATGGATTTCTCCCAGTCCTTTGCGAGGCGGCGGCAGCGTCCGAGCCATGGAGCCATG
>NZ_JBFTZN010000556.1:0-1466 GCF_056406775.1 Allobosea sp. P1_A7 | reverse complement strand
ATTCACATCTCCGAGCATGCGCGGATACAGGTCCTGGCTCGACCAACCGCCAGCAACCGCATCCTGGCCGAAGCCACCGAGCTTGAGGCTCGACGCCTGGAAGCTGCCGTCGGCATTGGCCAGCGAGACATGGACACCAGCCCAGCCAAAACCGACGATATCGGCCCGACCGTCGCCGTTCACATCGGCCAGCTGACGCGGGTAGAGATCCTGGTTCGTCCAGCCGCCAGCAAGTTCGCCAAATTGCCCCAGTTGGAAGTTCGGCGTTTGGAAGCTRCCGTCGGCATTGSCCAGCGCGACGTGGACGCCRGCMYRGCCRAAGCCGACGATGTCGGCYCGGCCGTCGCCGTYCACATCAGCCAACTGACGTGGATAGACATTCTGGCTCGCCCAACCGCCGGCAGCCGCATCATGGCCGAAGGCCCCCAGCTGGAAGCTCAGCGGTTGGAAGCTGCCGTCGGCGTTGGCCAGCGAGACATAGACCCCGGCATGCCCGAAGCCGACGATATCGGCCCGACCATCGCCGTTCACATCGGCGAGCTCGCGGGGGAAAAGATCCTGGTTCACCCAACCGCCGGCATTGGGAGCGAACGCGGCGAGCCCAGTCGCCGGGTCAGTGAATGCGGCAACCTCCTCGATGGGATCGGCGCGGCCGTCAGCCCCCAGGCCCGTGTGCTGCGTCGATTGATCCACCTCGAGCGTGAAGCCGGGTGTGGTGAAGACCACGCCCGGAAGGTGGGTGGCATCCGTATTCGCCATGATCAGCTTGGCGAAGGAATTGCTTTCGAGCTCGGCATTGAAGTTCAGGCCGGCGGTGCGTTCGAGGTAGTAGAAGCGGTCGCCGTCCTGCAGCTTTTCGAGCTGGTTCTCGAAGATGAAGTTGAAGGTCGAGCCCAGCATACCGCCAAACGGCATTTTCTCCTCGGCGAGACCGCCGATCCACAGGTCGATGCCATCGACGCCGGTGATCGTGACGCCGTCGGCGCCGCTGGCCCAGTCGCCCGTTCCGTTCAGGAAATYGAGGCGGTCGGTCGGTTCGCCAACACCACCAAGGACCAGCAGGGTCGCCGCAGCGCGCTTGTCGGCGAGCGTGGTCGCGTCGGTGATCAAGGGATGCAGCCCATAGGCAGCGATGAAGTTGATCACCGAGTCCGGGTGCTTCAGGCTCTGAACCAGATCCACCCAACTGCTATAGGGCTTGAGCTGTACTTCGCCGGTCTGCGTATAGATCTGGCGACGCACCTCGTTCAACGAGGGGATGCCGACGTCCCGGCCGCGCGCGATGTTGATCGCGGGAAGATCGAGCGGCAGGCCGAGCAGGTTGTTACGCAGTGCTTCGGTGACGAATTCGTCGATCTCGTTGCCGGCCTGGCGGGTGACGCCGCGCACGATTGCGCTGACCGCCTCTTCCGAATTGGCGCCGCTGGCGGCGAAGGCGAGCGGGTTCAGGAAGGCCGCGATCAGGC
>NZ_JBFTZN010000555.1:0-2567 GCF_056406775.1 Allobosea sp. P1_A7 | reverse complement strand
GTCCATGGCGGCGCCGGCGACGATATCCTCGATGGCGGTCCGGGCGGCTTCCACAATCTGTTTGGCGACGCGGGCAATGACCGACTGACGCTGGCGACGAGCGACGGCGGCGGCACGGCGTTTGGCGGCGAGGGCGACGATGTCATGTTCGGCAGCGACACCTCCTTCAACAACTTCGACAACACGCTGCGGGCGAGGCCGGCAACGACGAGCTGCATGCCGGCGCGGTCGGCACATCCATGAACGGGGAAGGCGGCTCGGATTGGCTGATCAGCGGTGCGGCCGACGACCAGATGGAGGCCGGACGCGACGAGTTCGGTTTCGAGCTGGACAATGCGCAGGATCTGTTCGTCTACAGCGGAACCGGGCGCTGGAGCGAGGAAGGCAGCTTCTTCGGCGACACGGTGTCCGGCTTCCAGGATGGTTCGGACCTGTTCGACCTGCGCGGCAGCGGCCTGCAATTCTCCGACCTGTCGATCGTCAACGAGGAATTCGAAACGACGATCACCTCGGTGCGCGGGAATATCTCGGTCTTCGTGAATGCCGGGCAGGAGGTTTTCCTCGACCAAGATGATTTCCTGTTCGACCCGGCGCCCGCGCCGTTCTCGACCGATCCGCTGTTTATCTAACGGGCTCGGAGGCTAACGATTTCACCCGGAACAGGAGCCCAAGCGGTCCATCCTGTTCCGGACTTGGGCCACCCTCCGCCGAACTTTGCCCCAGACACCGGATGAGAGCCTCGATTGGGTCGGACATCACTACCGAGCCAGAAATGGGCGCTGGTAGGATGGCAGCCTTCCTCGCCCTGTCGACGAGATTGCGCAGCTTACCATGAGAAGCGTCGCCGCGGCCATCGAGCTGATGCTTTAGCGCCAGCTCGAACGCACCAAACGCCTGCGCTTCGCGTCATAGTCGAAAAAGGCGTAGATGATGGTGTTTCGCGCGCGATCGAAACCCGCCACCACATCAGCCGGTGCGGTCCATTTGAGGCCGAAGGCAGCCAATACGTCATGATGGTCCGCGAGGGTCATCCGGCGGGTTACACCGTTCTGGACAACACAGAGATCGGCCAAGCGCGGGTGGGCGGGCGATGAAGGTGGAATCGTCACCGTTGTGGACGCGGATTTCGCCCTTGAGGGAGCCGTCCGTTTGAAGTTTGGCCCATCCGTCGCCCGAGACCTCGTCCATCTCATCATTGCCTTGCCAGGTGAAGTCGATGCCGTTGTCGGTCTCGCGGCAGTGCAACTGGCCGGTGACGCAGCCGAAGGCGAACTCGCCGCCTGTCTTGCCCTCGAAAAGGATGTAGGCCGGCTCCATCATGTCGAGGAAGTCGGTATCCCACACAGCCATCTCGACGATCCGCCACTTGCCCTTGATCATGCCGGGGCCGCCAGAAGCTTGGGCAGACGGATCAGGTTGTAGGCGGCCAGCGCCARAGTGAACGCGGCATCGACCTTGGGGCGGCCGCGCACCTTCACCTTGGCCAGTCCCGCCGAGCTTTTGATCCAGCCGAACACCTCCTCGATCCGCTTGCGGCAGCGCTGGCTGATCTCATAGCCGGGGTGGCGCTGGACGCGYCGGTCGAGGGCGCTCCGGCGCCGCTTGCCGGTCTTGGTGACATGTTCATTGCTGGCGATATGCGGGGTGATCGATCGGGCTCTGAGATCGGCCACGAACTGCTTCACGTCATAGGCCTTGTCGGCGCCGAGTGTGATCCGCCGTGCGCGACCTGGCCTCGCATCCAGCAGGGCGAGCGCCGCTTCGCGTTCCGCCGTGCCGGTAGCCAAGGTCACTCCGCCGCCGACCGCAAGGCCGTGGCGGTTCTCCATCAAGGCGTGGCCGAGGTAACAGAGCCTGGCCGGTTGGCCATCGCTCTTGCGATAGAGCCTGGCCTCGGGGTCGGTGGTGCTCTGGTGRGTCTCGTTGGATCGCTTCTTGCCATGAAAGTCGCGCTCGGCGTTGCGCCCCGTCCTGGAGCCATCATCGCCGTCGCTGCCGTCCTTGCGCCGGAAGCTCTTGGTCGAGGCCCAGGCCTCGATCAGCGTGCCATCCACCGAGAAATGGTCGCTCGACAACAGCCGCTTGACCTTCGGCTGAGCCAGTACCGCGGACAGGAACTTGGCTGCGATCTCTCCGGCCAGCAGCCGGTCCCGGTTCTTCGAGAAGCTCGAATGGTCCCAAGCCGGGTCATCCACTCCAAGACCGACGAACCAACGGAACAACAGGTCGAACTCCAGCCGGTCCATCAGCTGACGCTCCGAGCGCAGCCCGTAGAACGCCTGCAGCAGCATCGCCCGCAACAGCTTCTCCGGCGCGATCGACGGCCGCCCCAGCCGCTGCGCATAGAGCGCGCTAAAATCCCCCGTCARCTCCGCCAAGGCTGCATTGGCGATYTCCCGGATCGGCCGCAACGGATGGCCCAYTCCGACCCGTGCCTCCAGATCCACATAGGAAAACAGCGATCCAGAGCGCTCATCCGACCCGCGCATCAAATGCCCCCAGCCAACTCCTCTAGCCGAGTGAATCACGCCAAACGCCGCCCCGCTACAGACTTTTTCAACAGCCTG
>NZ_JBFTZN010000554.1:0-1503 GCF_056406775.1 Allobosea sp. P1_A7 | reverse complement strand
TTCAGGTCCGCATCGCCAGAATGAGCGGCCCAGCGCCAAGGATGGCGATCACTCTCTTCAGATTGTAGGCCAGGACGTGGAGGCTCATCTCCGTACTGACGTTTTTGAGGGACTTGGTCTTGAAGTGGGTCGCTCCCATCCAGGCCTTTAAGGTTCCGAAGGGGTGTTCGACGGTGGCTCGGCGGATGCGCATGCTCTTGGGCGCGCGATCCAGCCGTTCCTGCATGGCCTCGATCACCGCCTCATGCTCCCAGCGGGTGAYCCGTCGCTCGACGCTCGGTGTGCACTGGGGCTTTAAGCGGCAGCTCTGACAGCTGGCGCGGTCCCAGTAGCGATGCAGGGTCAGGCCCTTCTCCACCGTCGTCATGTGGCGGGGCAGCAGCGCCCCCGATGGGCAGCGGTAGACGTCCTGCTCGGGCAGGTAGGCGAAGTCCTGCTTGCCGAACCGGCCGTCGGCCTTGGCGCCGGAAGTCAGGGGCTTGGGCATGAGGGGCGTCACGCCGATAGCCTCGCAGGCCAGGATCTCCTCGCCGGCGAAGTAGCCGCGATCGGCCAGCACGTCGAGCGTTTCGACGCCCATTTCGGCCTTGGCTTGGCCGGCCATKCCCGAGAGTTGACCGCGGTCGTGGCCGRTGTTGGTGACCTCGTGCGCGACGATCAGGTGGTGAGTGATGTCCACCGCCGTCTGCACGTTGTAGCCGACCATCCCCGTGCCCTTGCCGTTGGTGGCCATCGCCCGCGCATCCGGATCGGTCAGAGATATCTGCTGGTCCGGCGCGGCATGCACCTCAGMCTCCAGGGCCTTGAAGGCTTTCATCTGCTCCTTGAGGGCGGCGATCTTGTCTTTCAACCGCACCGTCTTGGCCTGGGCCAGTTCGCCATCATGTCGATCGGCCGTCTCCAGCGCCGACATGTAACGCTCGAKGCTGGCCTCCACCTGCTCCATCCGACGCTGGATCGAGGCRCGCGTAAAGTTCTTGTCGCGCGTGTTCACCGCCTTGAACTTGCTGCCGTCGATGGCCACGATCGCGTGGGTGAAGAGATCCAGCCGGCGACACAAAGTGATGAACTGCCGGCAAGCCGCCCGGATCGCCGAGCCGTTGTCCTTCCTGAAGTCGGCGATGGTCTTGAAGTCCGGCGCCAGCCGTCCCGTCAGCCACATCAGCTCGATGTTGCGCTGCGCCTCGCGCTCCAACCGACGGCTCGATTGCACCTGGTTGATGTAGCCGTAGACGTAGATCTTTAGCAGCACGCCCGGATGGTAGCTCGGACGGCCCGTCGCCTCGGGAACCACGCCTTCAAAACCCAGTTGGCCCAGGTCCAATTCATCAACGAAGACGTCGATCACCCGAACCGGATTGTTCTCCGACACGTAGTCGTCAAGATACTCGGGAAGCAGGACACCCTGCCGACGGTCTTCACTCTCAACGAAGCGCTTCATCTAAGCTCCCGGAGCATCACCTCCAGGAATCCTAGCCGACTCGGCTCTTTTCACACAGCCTC
>NZ_JBFTZN010000553.1:0-1505 GCF_056406775.1 Allobosea sp. P1_A7 | reverse complement strand
CGGTTGGCGTGAAGGTTAAATCCGACCCCGCCGAGAAGGACCGCATCCGCCGCCAGCTGCGCTGACCTTTCGGCGCAGCGCGCCCACGTGGGACGTCCGGCAACGCGCCTGACCTACTGGAGCCG
Source organism: Allobosea sp. P1_A7 (assembly GCF_056406775.1). Classification (NCBI taxonomy): domain Bacteria; kingdom Pseudomonadati; phylum Pseudomonadota; class Alphaproteobacteria; order Hyphomicrobiales; family Alloboseaceae; genus Allobosea; species Allobosea sp. P1_A7. Next base: position 1,380 of record NZ_JBFTZN010000553.1, on the reverse strand, counting down.
TCAAGACGGTGCCTGACCCGCGCCCGATGCCCGCGCGTCTCCCGGCCCCGTACAAGCTTGCGTCCCCGTCGCCTGCGCGACGGTCTGCTCCCGGCTGGGTTGCCCTGTCAGCACCCACGCGCAACAGCCGCCCCATCGGAGCGGCTGTGCATGAAACCAGATGCTGCCGGTGGGCTCGCCAATTGGCCCGGCAGGTGTGCTCAGGCGCCTTACGGGCAGGGACCTGAGAAACGGCGACCGCTCGTGTCCTGGAAGATGCAGTTGTTTGGGGTCGTCGCCCGACCGACCACCGCGCCGGTCACGCCACCTGCAAGGGCACCGATGGCGGCACCACGACCGCCGCCCGCGATCCCACCGATGAGCGCACCACCGCCAGCGCCAATGGCGGCGCCGCCAAGCGTGCGGTGCGACTGAGACTCAGGGTTGCAGCCTGCGAGTAAAAGGCCAAGGCCGATAAAGCCGGCGACTGTGATCGAACGGAGCATTTTGGGGTCCTTGTTCAAGTCTGCGCGCGAATGCGAACGCATCAAACTAGGGCGAGACGTCGGGTGCGCCATCGCAAGTGACCGCGTCAGTCGGGAATTCCTGTGGATGTTCATCCGGTTTCCCCGATACCTGAAGCTTCGTAGCCTTCAGCTCGGTCGCACGGCGTCGCCGAAATCTTTTGATCACGGCCTGACGGAATGAGGCCCAAAGCAGCTGCTTGCCACTCTCGACCTCAACAAGTTCCTGCTTGAGCTACCAGCGCCCTCCATCGAGAAACTCGGTCACTGCCGTGCGCTGCGCCTCGAGACCCAGACCAGAGCGTCCCTGACGCAGCGTCGACACGCGGAGATAACCACCACAAGGCAGGCCGGGCAAAGCGGCCCACCGCCCCTACCGCGCGTCTTCCGCGCCTGCGCTGCGCGCCGCGACACCCGCCAGCGCACGCGACGGCGCCGACGATGTACAAACGGATTGCGGAGCCTGGTCAGACCGGGATCGTCATCCCCGATGTCGAAAGGCGCGATGAGGGCCGGACTCATGGCCTGATATCCCTTCGCTGGGAGGCCCGGATCGTCCCAAACGTCGCTGCCACGCAAGCAGCATGAGGGTGGTAGTTTGAAGGTCCGCGACCTCACGCTGGATTAAATCCAACCTATCGAGGACTTCTTTGTATTTCTGCATTTATGCATTCGGCGCTCTTCCCGCGCATAATACAACAGAAACATCAGCAGGATCGTCTATCGCCTGCAACTTCCGTTTTGCAACGACGAACAAGTGCCGACGAGGACCTTAAGGCCCGACTGGCACCACCCATCTGGGTTCTGTTGCAAATTCCCGCGGCGCCATAGAATTTGGTGGTTCGTGCCCTTTCACGCCGCTGCGATAATCTCAAAC
>NZ_JBFTZN010000552.1:0-1512 GCF_056406775.1 Allobosea sp. P1_A7 | reverse complement strand
ATGGATGAATCGAACCGGGTACTGACCACGCGAACGGGCTTCAGGTTTCATGTCCGGCCCGCGCGGCCCGATGATGAGGCGGGACTGGCGGAGTTCTTCAGGCATGTGACGCCTGAGGATTTGCGCTTCCGCTTTCTCAGCACGATCCGGGAGGTGAGCCATGATCGGCTCGTTGCGATGACGCAAATCGATCATCGCCAGACCGAGAGCTTCGTGGCGCTTGCGGACGACGGAAAATCGATCATCGCCACGGCTATGCTGGCTTGCGATGCCGCTCTCCAAAAGGGGGAGGTCGCGATCTCGATCCGCAGGGAGGACAAGCACCGCGGTGTCGGGTGGGAGCTGCTCGGCCATATCTGCAGATTTGCCGAGGCGAAGGGGGTCAAGGTCGTCGAGTCGCTCGAGAGCCGCCAAAACCGCGAAGCGATTGATATTGAACGGGAGCAAGGCTTTGAGATGGGCGACCATCCGGAGGATCCCAACCTTGTGATCTTGAGAAAGACCATTGGAAAGACCTGAAGACGATCTGCCCATGCTGCTGCCCCGTGGCCATCACGGCGGCCGGCCAGTGTCAGCAGGCAAAATCCCGCTCCGGCACTTCGCGTCTTGAAGGCCGAAGCGCAAGGTCGGGGCGGTGCTCCGCGGCGAACACGCTTGCCACCCGTGCACGGCGGCGCCTATGTCGTTCAGCGGGCGCCCAGCGCCATCGGCCCCTGGTGATCGCGGTCGAAGGATGCATTGGGTCCGATCGTCTCATCCGCAAAGATGGTCCTGCCGCGCTCGCCCGCGAAATAGTCCCTGAGCCATGGGTCATCGTGGGCCAGCAGATCCTGCAGCGTTCCGATCGCGATGACTTTGCCCCGTGCGATTGCCGCAATCCTGTCGCAGGTCGCATGAAGGCTGCTCAGGTCGTGCGTGATCATCATCACCGTCAGGTTCAAGCTGGCCTTCAGGGCCAGCAGCAATTGATCGAAGGCATCAGCGGCGATGGGATCGAGGCCCGAAGTCGGCTCGTCGAGAAACAGGATCTCGGGGTCGAGGGCGAGAGCGCGCGCCAGAGCTGCCCGCTTGGTCATGCCGCCTGATAGCTGCGCCGGATGCTTCTTCGCTGCATCGCGTGGCAGGCCCACCATCTCGAGCTTCAGCATGGTCATCTCGTCGGCAAGACCTGGCGAGAGATGCAGGGTTTCCCGCATCGGCAGCTGGATATTGTCTGCGATCGTCAATGATGAGAACAGGGCGCCCTGCTGGAACATGACGCCGCAGCGTTGTTGCRGCATGCGACGTTCGCCCTCCGAAAGGGCATCGACATCCCTCCCGAAAATCTCGATGACCCCCTCCTTCTTGGGGAGGAGCCCAAGAATGGTGCGGGCCAGGACCGATTTGCCTGACCCGGAGGCGCCGATCACTCCGAGAATCTCGCCGCTCATGATCTCGAGATCGAGATGGTTCAGCACGATCTTGCTGTCGAAGGCGACCACGACCCCGCGGGCGCTGATGATCGCGTCCGCC
>NZ_JBFTZN010000551.1:0-1524 GCF_056406775.1 Allobosea sp. P1_A7 | reverse complement strand
AGCTTACACAGTGAGAAACATTAACAGTACTTGAAACGACACCCGGGGAAGTTGCGGATCACAATGTGGCAGATTAATGGTGGGCCATATAAAGTATAGCTGTCGTCCCGCAACAGCGTGTGTGATTGTACCTGCAGCCGAGAAAAAGCACGGGGCTAATAATAATCTCGGGGGGAACGCCGCTCTGCGGGAGAAGGTTGCTGTTCGGGAGGACAGCAGCCGCTTTCCTGCCCATTATAGCCGGAAATTAGATGCGAGCAGCATCAGGCTCGCAAGGGGGGAACCATACAACATGAGATGTCAGCCCGTTATCTCGGCCGGCTTAATCGGCTTCACTGTATCCATTTGCCTCGCGACTAATCCAGCCACTGCGCAATCCGCCAAGCCGCCCGCGCAAGTCAAAGTCACGAATGCCCGCCTCGTGCCGGTCGTCTCCCTGGAAATCACTACCCCGGGTGATAAGCCGCGGCTTATTGCGAAGCTCTCCAAGCCGCTCGCCGCCGGTAAGAGCATTGCGCTCAAGCTCAACAAGCCGGCGGGTTGCAACTACTCCGTCCTCGCCAAGTTCAGCGACGAGGTCGAGAGCGACAATGAGGGCATCGATCTTTGCCGTGAGAAATCGATCCGACTGACGGATTGAGACCGGAAGGATTGCAATACCGAACGCCCCCTACGCAAGTGGGCGGGGCAGTTCGTCTCTTCGATCACCTTATAAGGACGCCGAGCGGATTACGTTGCCGATCGACACACTCATGCACCCGCGGCGCCAACCGTCATTCCCCCACATACATAGAGTGTCTGTCCGGTGACAAAGCCGCTTCGCTGATCAAGGAGGTATGCTACCGAATGGGCCACGTCCTCCGGTTCGCCCATTCGACCAACCGGGATGCTATCGATAAYCGCTTGCGTTGCAGGACTTTCTCTCGGATTGGCGCGCTCGAACAGCTCTGTACGAATGGGACCAGGCCCGACACTATTAGCGGTGATCCGGTGACACCCCAGTTCGAGAGCCCAGACTTTAGCCATACCAATCAGACCAGCCTTGGTTGCGGCGTATGCACTCCGAAGCTCCTTACCAAGGGCCGCACGCGAAGAGATGTTCACGATCCGACCAAATCCAGCATCCTTCATGCCTGGCAAGACCGCTTGAAGGCACTGAAGAGCACAACGTAAATTTAGTGAAACTGCCATATCCAACTCGGCCAGCGTCTGGGTTTCGACGCTACTCGGGAAGACCGCCCCGACATTGTTCACAAGCCTTGTAATCGGACCACCTCGCAGAGCTTCTGTAAGGGCTTCTGTAATGGGCCTTTGATCGTCAAGTCCCWCTGAACGATATCTCGTCGCCAGGATCATGCTTCTGTCCGTGGTCAGGACGAAGACCGCCACACCATGCCATCAGATCCAGAGCCGACAGGTCAATCTAGGGGTGCGTGATTTGCCGAGGCAATCACAGCCTTACACACGACCTTGCCAGGCTCTCGTCCCAGCGACGGGACCTCAGATGAAGCGGCGCCGATCCTG
>NZ_JBFTZN010000550.1:0-1537 GCF_056406775.1 Allobosea sp. P1_A7 | reverse complement strand
AACGCCGTCCTTGCCGCGGCCGGCTTCAACTTCAAGCTCCTCATCCGCTGGCTGATGTTTTTGTGCGCCTGGATCACCGCCGCAGTTGCCGCCATGTCGACGGCAAAATCCCGGCCTCAGGCCGCGTGAACGCGTTCTTCACGGTCGACTGGTGACGGCAAAACTCACCCCAGGCCTCTCATGCCGCTGCACTGGTTCAACCTACCGCTGGCCCAATGGCGCAGGCTTGGCCGTCTATGTAGCCGTCGGCGTCGAGGAATATTCTTTCGGCGAGGGCCTGACCGAGGACCTGCTGCCCGGTGCCTCCAAGCCCGATCTCGTCAACACCTCCTGGCGTGACTACGGCAACCGCGTGGGCGCATTTCGCCTATTCGATCGCTTTGCCAGCTTCGGCATCAGGCCGGCCGTGCTGCTGAACACCGCCATCTACGATCACGCACCGGCCGTCATCACGGCAGCGCGCGAGGCCGGGGCCGAGTTCGTCGCCCACGGCATCAGCAACTCGGACAGCCTTGCGACGATGAACCCGCAGGAGGAGGCGGCCTATCTCCGCGCCGTCTATGAGCGCATCGCGACCGAGGAAGGGCAGCCGCCCAAGGGTTGGTCCAGCCCCTGGCTCGCCCACAGCCCCGTCACGCTCGATCTGCTCGCGGCTCAAGGCTWCAGCTATGTTGCGGATTTCCGCATGGACGATCAACCCGTTTGGCTCAATACGAAGAGCGGCAGGCTTATGGCCATGCCCTATGCCCTGGAACTCAACGACAGCTCGACCATCATCGGGCGTCAGGCCAGCGCGCGCGAATTCGCTGAGATGATCATCGACGAATTCGACGAGATGCTGGAAGCCGCACGCGAACAGCCGTTGGTCATGAGCGTCGTGGTCCACTCATTCATCTCCGGCCAGCCGTTCCGCCTGCGCGCCTTGACGCGAGCGTTGGAGCATATCGCTTCCAGGAGCGACGAGATCTGGCTGACCCGCCCCTGCGATATCGCGTCATGGATTGGTGAGCAGACATAATCAGTCGCTCAACCCGCTGCACGGCGTGCTTGCGTAAGCTGGGTGCCGCCTCCGGCCAGGGCCGAACGTGTAACGACCCTGCCCGCCAGCGGACCTTCCTGATGTCGGCTATGCGCCATCTTCCGCCGTCTGGCCCCCTGCTCACTTTGGGTCGGTTTTATCCCTTCGATCTCGGTCCGGAAGCTGACGTTCGATGAGGCGGTAGCACACGGCAACCCTGGCCAGCGCCGCCTTGGCGGCGCAGGTGAAGACCGTCTACGTGCCCTGCCGCCCGTTGCAGCCTATGATTCACCGTGACGCCCGTCGCCTCGCATGGCGCCCGCACGATGCGGCGGACAGACTCTGCGCGCATGATCAGGTCGAGGGGACTCTTGTCGCCCGCCCGCATTGGAGTCAGCGACCGATCCCCCCGTCTTCACCCTGAATTCGGTCGGCGAACCGCGCCCTGGCCCAATGTGCAGGATTGGCCAGCGCCGCCTTGGTGGCGCAGGTGAAGACCGTCTACGTGCCCTGCCGCCC
>NZ_JBFTZN010000549.1:0-1547 GCF_056406775.1 Allobosea sp. P1_A7 | reverse complement strand
CTCTCGATGAGGCCGATGCCGAAACGAGCGAGAAGGACGCGGTTGTCACCAGCGAGGACGACATCGAGGTCGAGGACGACATCGCTGCCGAGGAAGACGACACGTTCCTGGAAGAGGACGAGGAAGGCGACGATGACGTCTCCGATCTGATCGATGGCGACATCGAGGGTGACGAGGACGTCTGAGGACAAAAAATATTTCTGCGATATAGGTGCTTGTGTCTTCTGCCGAGCCCGCCTATAGAGCCCTCCGTCGCGACAGTGACGACGCGGACATCGCCGGGCTTCGAAGTTGAAGCCACTCCTGCGGTGTCCGGGAATTTGCCGGTTGACCCCCAAATCAATCGGCCAGCGTGGGGCCATAGCTCAGTTGGGAGAGCGCTTGAATGGCATTCAAGAGGTCGGCGGTTCGATTCCGCCTGGCTCCACCAAATTTTCCGATCCGGATCACGAACTCACCGAGAGTGGATGGGTCGCATCTGCGGCCTTGATCGCCGGCCGCCGCGCTCGGCCCCCAGGCTTTCTCAGAGTCCGCCGAACAGATCGTTCCTGAGAATCAGCTTCGCGGTCGCCCGACCATGCCGGCAATCTCAGCCCGAAGGCCCGACTCTCCGAAGAACCATCGATTCGCTGGTATGCGTCGGTGAGATCATTGATTCCCCCAATTTGTCATTGCCCCCTCAGTAGGGCAAAGGGCTTGCCTGCAATGGGGAGAGGCAGGCCATGCGATCGCAGATCAATGCGCGCCTGAAGCTGCGGCAGATCGAGATCGCCATTGCCGTGGCCGAGCAGGGCAGTTTCCTGGCCGCGGCCCACGCGCTCAGCATCACGCAGCCCGCAGTGTCGAAGGCGGTGCAGGATGTCGAGCTGATCGTCGGCCATCCCATCTTCGACCGGATGGCCCGCGGCGTGATGATCAATCCCTTCGGCCGTGCCGTTGTCGAGCGTGGCCGGGCCATGCTGTCGCTGGTCGAGCGACTCACGGACGATATCGGGCTGATCGAGCAGGGGCAGGCCGGCACGCTCGTCATCGGCGCCCTGCCGACTGCGGCGACGAGCGTGCTGCCGCCGACGCTCGGCCGGCTGCGCGCCTCCAATCCCGAGTTGAACATCAGGCTGGTGCAGGGGCGCACGGCGGAGCTGATGCCGCAGCTGGAGAGCGGCAAGCTCGATCTGATCGTCGGGCGGCTCTACGAGCTCGAAACCGCCCATGATGTTCACCGCGAGACGATCTATCACGAGCCGATCTCGGTCCTGGCACGGGCCGGTCATCCCTTGCTCGACCGCCCCGGCAGCGCGGGAGCGGAGCTCGGGAAGTTCGGCCTCGTACTGCCTTCGCTGGAACAGCGCCTCGGTCAGGAGATCGATGCGGTGATCGCCTATTCCGGATTGGAGATGCTGGCCGCGCCGCTGCGTTCGACCTCGATTTCCTTCATCCGCGAGCTCGTTCTGTCGAACGACTATGTCACCATCCTTCCGCGGTTGATGCTCGCCGGCGATCTCGGCCGCGGTGCCGTCAGGATATTGCCCGTTCCCATGGTCTCAGGC
>NZ_JBFTZN010000548.1:0-1553 GCF_056406775.1 Allobosea sp. P1_A7 | reverse complement strand
GGCGTTGTCATGTCTGGACGGCGCCCTTTGATCAAGGGGATTTCTTTGGCGCGGCGAGGATCGTGGGAGCGGTCATGTCTTCGGCCTTTTGGTGCACTTTTCTAAGCGCTGGCCCTGATGTTGTCCGCGTCATCCTTGGCCGTAATCACGTTATCGCGCTCTTGATGCGCAGACAGCGCCGCGGGCTTGGGGATGGTTCCGCCATATCTCGCATCACCTCATCGTCACCCTCGATTGGTTGTCGATCGCCCGGCAGTTGTCGTTATGCCGGGTTAGGTTGGGTTCTTGCGTATAGGGACTGGCTGCGCATGAGCGCGAAGGCAATGCGCGCGAGTTTGTTGGCGAGCGCGACGGCCACGAGCTTGAAGGGCTTGGTCTGCATCAGCTTGCAGGCCCAGAGCCTGAGTGCGTCGGCATGGCACTTGCGATGATACAGCACCGCATGCGCGCCGACGACGAGCAGCTTGCGCAAGTAGCGATTGCCCATCTTCGACACGCGTCCCAGCCGTTCCTTTCCTCCGGAAGAGTTCTGGCGCGGCGTCAAGCCAAGCCAGGCCGCGAACTCGCGTGGGCCCGCGAAGCCGGCGATATCCTGAACACTGGCAGCGATGGCGGAGGCCGTCACGGGGCCAATGCCGGGTATGCTCGTCAGGCGGCGTGCGACGGGGTCAGCCTGCGCCAGGACCATGATAGTGTGATCCGTGCGGTCGATCTCGGCATCGAGGCGTTCGAGTTGGCGCACCAACGGCATCAGCGCCGCGCGGACGAGAGAGGGAATGGCTTCATCACCCGCCGCAATCAGCTCTGCCAGTTCACGGGTCTTGTTGGGGCCTTGCGCGGCGATGATGCCTATCTCCGCCAGATGTCCGCGCACCGCGTTCAGCATCTGCGTTCGCTGCGATACCAGGAGCTCACGAACCTTGTGGTGCATCAGCACCCCTTGGTTCTCCACTGAGCGAACCGGAACAAACCGCATCGAAGGCCGCGTCACGGCTTCGCAGATCGCAGCCGCGTCTGCAGCATCGTTCTTCTGTCGACGCACATAGGGTTTGACATAGGCCGGCGGCATCAGCCGGGCATCATGGCCCAGCTTGCCGATCTCGCGGGCCCAGTGATGAGCCGACCCACAGGCCTCGAGGCCGACGAGGCAGGGTCGCAAGGCTGCGAAAAACTCCAGAAGCTTGCCACGTTTGATCGGCTTGGCCACGATCACGTGCCCGCAAGCATCGATGCCGTGGACCTGAAACACGTGCTTGGCCAGATCGAGACCAACCACCGTGACTTCCGACAAACCGCTGATAGACTTCGTCATGGACGGCGCTCCTTCAGATGGGTTGCTCAACGACAACCATCCTGGCACAGCTCCATTCGAGCCAGATGCCGCAGCGGGCGCCGTCCACACCATCACGTTAACCGCGGACCATTGAAGCGAACTCAACCGGGTGACGGGCTCACGCTGCGAGGCCAGCGACGGCTTTCCATTGTGCCATGGCGCACAGACGATGCAGATGGATGGCGAGGGCGGAGCGACGGGACCGGGGCGGGACGAACAG
>NZ_JBFTZN010000547.1:0-1573 GCF_056406775.1 Allobosea sp. P1_A7 | reverse complement strand
AAATAGGTCTGCTGGAGCCGCGCCGCGACTGCGGCACTGCCGAACCAGGCCTCGTCGGTACTGTCATAGCCGGTCTTGGCGAGCGCACCGAACTGGCGGCCGCCCTTGATCAGGTCCTTGGGGTCGAGCGTTCGGACAGCAAGCACGCCCCCCAGAGCCCCGGAGCCGAGCACGCTGGCGCCGCTGCCGCCGCGCAGCAGGTCGAGCGTGGACAACGCATCGAAGTCGAAGGCGTTGGTCGAACTGCGATCGATCCGGGTGTCGGTCAGGAACGGCTGCCTGATGCCGWCGACCGTGGTCAGCACGCGCGGGCCATCGAGACCACGAATATTGATGCTGTTATTCTGGCGATTGAAGCTGATGCCCGCTTCGACCCGGTTGGCCAGGTCGGAAATGCTCTGGACCTGCTGCCGGTCGAGTTCTTCGCGGGTCGTGCGGGTCGTCGTCGGCCCGGCGATCAGCGGCGCACCACTGATTCCCTCCCCCTGCACGGTAATGGTATCCAGAACGACGGGTCCCTCGGCCGATTGAGGAAAAACCGGCTGCTGCGCGGCCTGAACACGCTGCTGTGCACCAGCTTGTGACGCTGTCATCAACACAAGAACGCCGAGCGCCACGCCGCAACGCAGCCCGCCAGAATGCCCACCCATAGTCAGAACCCCGCCCCTGCCGGCGCTGCCAAGGGATTGGATGCGCAGCCTGCAGTTTAAAATTGCTGAAAACTAAGCTTTATCAATTCAGTAAAGCCAGCATTCGATAGAAATAGAGTCGAATTCTGTCAATCGATTCTCAACCGACGGAATAACAATAGAATCTATCTAATGGAGAAGCGTTCTAATTTATATTTATTCTATACTGCAGACATCACCCCGGAAATCAGCCCCACTCACGCCCTCCTCCCGATCTCGTGATTGCCGTGATCCGGCCGCAAAGCAGGTTGCGTATTGCAACGCACAAGCAGTCGCGCATCATGGCGCCAGACCGCTGCGGACATTGTTGATGATGCTCGACCGCCGGACCTTTCTCATGGGCTCAACTGCGCTCGCCGCAGCCGCTGCGGGCGCGCCCGGCCCTGCCTTGGCCGGCGATCTCGATGTCGTCGTCATCGGCGCAGGCGCAGCCGGCATCGCAGCCGCACGCGAACTGAAAGCGGCGGGACGCCAGGTCGTGATCATCGAGGCCCGCAACCGGGTCGGTGGCCGTGCCTTCACCGACACCTCGCTTGGCGCCGCCTACGACGCCGGCGCGATGTTCATCCACTGGGCGGAGCGAAATCCCTGGGTGAAGATCGCCGCCGATCTCGGTATCCCGACGCCGAATGAATCCTGGGGCAGCGGCTTCCAGGTTTTCGCCAACGGGCAACCGATGTCGGATGCCGAGCGGGTCAAACGGCGCGGCGCCTTCAGGCAAATCGACCGCAAGCTCGAAACCGTCGATATCTYGAAGCGCGATCTCTCGGTTGCGGAACTGCTCGGAGATCTCGGCCCGGATATGACGCCCGTCGCCACCTCCGGGTTGCTGCTCTCGATCGGTGAGGAATCCGATCGCATCTCGGCGCGCGACTACCAACGCC
>NZ_JBFTZN010000546.1:0-1578 GCF_056406775.1 Allobosea sp. P1_A7 | reverse complement strand
GCTATGGGCGGCGCAACGAGGCCGGTACCATCGTTGCCGCAATCAGCGATGGAGCACCTTTATGGCACACAGCATCGATGCGAGCAGATGTTCGATTYCRCTYGATCAAGGCGCGACCCTGGTCGCCGTGATCGAGATGGGCCAGGCGAGTTGGTTGGTCGCCGGCCTCGTCCCAGGCGTGGAGCGCCAGCCATTGAAGAAGCTGCCCGTCGATCAGCACGGCCTGCTGCAATTGCTGCATCGCTGGCGAGTGGAGGCCGAACGAAACGGGCGCCCGATCCAGCGGATCGTCGTAGCCTTTGAGGCCGGGCGCGAYGGCTTCTGGCTCGCCCGATGGTTGCGAGCCCACAATGTCGAGGCTTATGTCATCCATGCCTCCAGCGTCCCCGTTTCTCGCGAGCATCACCGCGCCAAGACGGATCGGCTGGACACTGAGTTGCTCAAGCGCGCCTTCCTCGGATGGCTGCGCGGCGAGCCGAACCACTGCAGCATGGCGGCAATCCCGTCGCAGGATGATGAAGATGCTCGCCGACCGAGCCGCGAACGGGAAGCCCTCGTAAGCGAGTGCACGCGCATCGTGAACCGGATCAAGAGCAATCTCGCGCGTCTCGGCATTCGCGGGTTCAAGGTCACTCTCAGGCGGGTGGCGGATCGGCTCGAAACCCTGCGAACTCCGGAAGGCACCGCAGTACCGGTCAACACAATGGCAGAGATGAAGCGGGCATTCGCTCGCCTGGAGAGCCTCAAACAGCAGATCAAGGAGATTGAAACTGTCCGCGTGACTCATCTCGAACAGACGAGCGACACGGACCGCGGCACCATGGTGCGGCAGCTGATACAGGTTGTCGGCATTGGCGTAGAAAGCGCCGATATGCTGGTACAGGAGGTGTTCTTGCGCCCACTCAGAGATCGCAAGGCGGTGGCGCGCTATGCCGGACTGACCGGCGCTCCTGACGAAAGCGGTCAGAAACGCCGTGAGCGAGGGCTTGCCAAGGGAGGCAATGCTCGCGTGCGTCGAGCGATGATCCAGCTGGCGTGGGGCCACCTGGTGCACCAGCAGAATAGTCCGTTGGCCGCTTGGTACAGGAAACGCACGGCCGACGCTCGCGGTGGCACACGCAAGACAATGGTCGTGGCCTTGGCGCGCAAGTTGCTCATCGCGCTCTGGCGGCTCGCGACAAGTGGTGTYGTGCCMGAAGGTATGGCGCTGCGCGCTGCATGAGTTCTCTGGTCCGTAACGGGACCGGARAACCGCGGTCACCTTCGGRCTGACTGCGGATAACGAGCCGAGGTGGTGGTAACCCGATAGTGGACTTGGCCTTTGCGCCGCGGCTTAGAATGGGCCCGCCGCCTCGGAACTTCGCCGTCGATGCGCATGACTGCATCATGGTCGCGATCCTCCAGGATCGACCGAATACAAGTTTGTGGCGCCGAACCGCGCCAAAATGGCGAGTTCCCCTCGGATCGTTTGGATGTGAGCGCCTGCACTCATCTACGGCCTTCGCCGCGCGGAGCGGCGAAGCTGTTGACGTCCACCCGTACGTGAAAACGAACGAAAACGAACCGCGTCTCAAAGCC
>NZ_JBFTZN010000545.1:0-1580 GCF_056406775.1 Allobosea sp. P1_A7 | reverse complement strand
GTCGTGAACAACCTGATCCTGGCGGTTTGTGAGTTTAGCTGAACGCCGGTCGGCCCTTTGTGATCGAGGTCTGCGCCGCGGGGGCGCTGAGCGTGGCCAGGATCAAGGCGCAAAAAACTCTCAGCCATGCCAGGAGCAGGCGGATGTTGTGTCCGGCGGCGACGAGGATGACGTTGATGGCGTCGCCCTGGGCACCCTTCAGCCAGTGRCGTTCGAGTTTTCCGTCGGCCTTGGTGTGTCCGATGATCGGTTCGACGGCGCTCCGCCGTCTGAGTTCGCGCTTGACGGTCGGCGAGACGATGCCGCGGGTGTTGGACAGGTAAACCTGCGGTGCGGCCAGGCCGTGACCGCGATAGCCGCGGTCGACGTAGGCGCGCTCGACCCTGGCGCTGGTCAGGCGTTCAACCTGGGCGATCTGGCGTTGCAGGGTATGGCCGTCATAGGGCAGACCGGGTGGGCTTGGGCGCCGACGATGAACTGTCCGCCCCTGGCGCGGGCGTTGGTGACGGCGMAGGACGCCTTGACCCCGAACTCATAGCGGGTGCGAGCCTTGCCCTTGGCGATGCATTCCACCTCGGGAGCATGCAAGGCATAGAGCTTGTTGGGATCGCCGGCCTTCTGTGCGAGCAGCCGGGCGATCGGTTCGGCGACCGGCCGAAAGGCCGCCTCGAGATCCGGCTGACCGGTAATCTTGCGGCCAATGTCACGATAGAGGCGGCCGACARAGGTGCGCATGCGGCGGACTTCACGCAGCGCCTGCTTGTGGCCCCGGGTGTGGATCAGTCGTGAGACCTCGCGTCGGGCGCGGCGGGCCMGCCGCACGAAGGATTGACGCAGCACCAGGCCATGCCGCCTGGCGAAACGGTTCAGCCATTCCACCGCACGCAGCAGCAGACCACTGTCGGTCGGGTRCGCCACCGCCTTGGTCTGGGCGGTCGTATCGATGGTGATGCGTTCGAACTTGCCAGCATCCACCGCCTTGGCCCTCTGGGCCGCTGCCAGGGTCTCGGCCAACAGTTCTTCCAGCTTGCCCTGGCCAATCCGGCCCCGCCAGCGCGTCATGGATGAGCGATCCAGCGGCAGCTTGTGCTGGAAATACGTCTCGCCGCAGAAGACCTGGAAATAGGGGTTTTCAAGCCACTGGGCGCAGACCGCATCGTCGGACAGGCCCTTGGCGTGCTGGAGCAAATGCAGCCCGGCCATCAGCCGTGTCGGCAAGCCCGGCCGGCCTGTCTTGTCGACATAAAGCTCGCCAAACGCCGCCTCGAAGCGGTCCCAGTCAATCAGCCTGGCCAGCCGAACCAGTTCGTGGCGACCATCCACAATCGCGTCCAGCCGCGAGCGGAACAGGTCCTCGTTGCGGGGTTTCGACGGCGGTTTTGGACGCATCAGACGCTCCCCGGCTTCGATCCGAGGACTGAATCATACTTCGCAAACGCCGAAAACCTCTAACCCGGACGCCCGACGAAATCGCAAGCTTTTGCGCACCAAAGCCCCAAACCCTTGCGAAATCGAATACTTGAAACCGCAGAAAACCCCAACCAGCGCCGGCGCTTGCAGGTTGTTCACGACCGTCCGTC
>NZ_JBFTZN010000544.1:0-1604 GCF_056406775.1 Allobosea sp. P1_A7 | reverse complement strand
CGGGGGACAACGCCCAGACTTTCGATCGGGTCGCGGCTCGCGGGGCTGACGGCGCCATGATCCTGCTGATCAATCCGGAGGAGCTCCTGCAAAAGGCGGAGCGCGATCTTCTGGACCGTTTCAAGCCTGATGCTGGGGCAATGTCCAAGCCGTGATCCGCGTGCTGGTGGTTGATGATTCCCCGTTGATGCGGCGCTTCCTCGGCAGGATTTTCGAGGCGGAGCCGGATTTCGACGTCGAATCCGCGAGGGACGGTATCGAGGCACTCGACAAGATCCAGAGCTTTCGGCCGCATGTCGTGACGCTCGATATCGAAATGCCCAATCTCGGCGGGCTCGAATGTCTCGATCGCATCATGGTCGAGTATCCCTGCCCGGTGGTTATGGTCTCCGGTCTGACGCAGCGGGGCGCCGAAGCGACTTTGCGGGCGCTGGACATGGGCGCGGTCGATTTCATCGTGAAGCCCCAGGGCACGATCTCGCTGCACGCGGAGGAACTGACGCCGCTCATCGTCGAGCGCGTGCGCGCGGCGGCCGCAACGACGATCCGACGAAGCCGCCGCCTCGCCGATCGGTTGAAGTTTCGCGCCGGCAACGCTCAATTGCACCCTCAAGCGTTGCGCGGGCGCCAAACAACGTTGTCCGCCCCGGCCGAGCGCCCTGCGAGCAGTTTCGTCCTCGTGGGTACCTCGACCGGCGGACCTCCCGCCCTGGATTCGGTTCTTTCGACGCTTCCTGCTGATTTCGGTTGGCCGGTCCTGATCGCGCAGCACATGCCGGCCTCCTTTACCGGGCCGTTGTCGCGAAGGCTGGACAGGCTTTGCCTTCTCGAGGTGACGGAAGTGACACGGCCGACGGTGATCCGGGCGGGAACGGTCTATATCGGGAAGGGCGATGCCGACCTCGTGATAAGCCGGCGCGGCGATGCGCTCGTTGCGCTTCCGGCTCCATCGGACCCGGAGCATCGCTGGCATCCGAGCGTCGACCGGCTTGTCCGCAGTGCACTCGAGCATGTCCCGGCCGAGCGCCTTGTCGGGGTGCTTATGACCGGCATGGGCAATGACGGCGCAGCCGCAATGGCCGACTTGAGAGCGGCGGGCGGCCACACGATCGCTGAAGCTGAAAGTACCGCCSTGGTCTGGGGCATGCCGGGAGAACTCGTCGGCCTCGGCGGCGCGACCGATGTCGTGCCGCTCTCCGCTAWCGGGCAGCGACTGAAGGATATTAGCCCGTGGCGCTGAGAGAGATGCCGAAATATCTTTCGGCAAGCGAGCTCGTTCGCCTCTGCGAGTTCCTGTACCGGCGCACGGGCATGCTGTTCGGCGAAGCCAAGCGCTATTATATCGATCGCCGTGTCGCCGAACGTGTCGCCGCAACGAACTCCTCGTCCTTTTCCCGCTATTTCGAGTTCTTGCTTGGCAGCGCCACCGAGGCGGAGCACCTGATCAACAGCTTCACCATTAACGAGACTTATTTCTTTCGCGAGGAGCATCAGCTCCGCTGCCTGAGCCGGTCGCTGCTGCCTGACAGGATCCGCGAGAAACGACCAGGGGACCGCATCAGGATCTGGTCGGTTCCCTGCTCGACGGGCGAAGAGCCATACTC
>NZ_JBFTZN010000543.1:0-1614 GCF_056406775.1 Allobosea sp. P1_A7 | reverse complement strand
GAGAGTGATCGCCATCCTTGGCGCTGGGCCGCTCATTCTGGCGATGCGGACCTGAACGGGTCGCCGCGACTCTCGTCCAACTTCACCCGCAGACGACGCGGCGCACACCTCAGGCATCCCAATAGCGCGTTTGCACACGGCCTCGGTGGGGAGCGGCCGTTCGGCGACGTGCCGATAGCTGACATTGCGTGGCGTCGAAGCGATCATCTGGACACCATCGAGCGGCCGCGTCTCGGCCGCTCGATCGGCGCTGGCGCCGTCGCGGGTTTCTTAGAAATTCATCCTGAGCTGGGCAGTGCCGCCGACACGTTGCGTGTTCCCGGACAGCTCCGAGTCGACGCGCATGCCGAGGCTGACGGTTTGGCTGAGCTTGATATCGGCTCCCGCCGCGAGCAGCGCCGCATTGCGGTCGGGCCTGGCACCGCTCACCGCGAAGCTCGCGCCGGGCAGGCCGTTGAGCGCGGCGGTGAGGTCGGCGTCGCGCTGGTAGTAATGCGCCCAGGCGGCGCGGACGAAGCCGGTGACGGGAGATGCGCCCGCGATCAGGTTGGCGTCGAGCTGCAGGCCGAGCTCGCTGCGGCTGGTGATGTCGGTGCGCCGCGGCAGCGTCAGCATGCCGGCGGTCGCGCCCATCCCGTCGCGCTCGACCGCAGCCGGACTGTTCGCCCGCACCGCCTGGAAGGCGGCGAGCGGCGAGAGCGTCAGGCCACCCCAGCCGGCCACCGGCAGGCTCGCCTCGATCCGGCCGGACCAGGCCTGCGTCGCATAGGAGGCGGCCACGCCGGTGCGGCCCAGCGCCGGGATGGCGCGGCTGGCGGCGGTGTCGAGCCGGGCATAGCCGAGCGCGCCGGCGAGGTTGACGGAGCCAAGCGTGGTGCGGCCGTAGAGACCCGCCTGGAAGACATCGGCTTGCGCCTTGCCGAGCCCGCCCGAGAGCGAGGCACGCGACTGGCCACCCGCGACTGCGGCGCCCATGACCGTGCTGGAGCCCAGCCGGATGTCGGCGCCGACCGCGACATGTGCATCGGAGAGGTTGCGGTTGGCCGAACCCACGACCCGGTCGCCGTCGGTTCGTCCGGTCGAGCCGAAAGTCGCGCCCCAGAGCGTGAAGCGCGCCGGATCGAAGGTCGGGCGTCCCGGCCCATCCTGCCTCGATGGCAGGTCGGCTGTGAAGCCGGCCACGCCGGCAGGGCCGCCGGGCGCTCCTGAGAGCCGGCCGCTGCCCGAGCCGTCCAGCATGGTGCGCAGGAATTGGTCTGAAGCGACATGCGCCATCGCGGGCGCCGCCGTATGGACCTCGCCCGAGAGCGAGTTCACAGCCGCCGGGATCGCCGCCGCCGGCAGGTTGTAGATCCCGAACAGCGCGGACGGGTCGACGCCATTGGCCACGGCACTGTCGATGGCCGAAGCGACCGAGGCGGCGTTGCGCGGCGCTGTGACGCCGAGCGTCGGCGTCACGATTGGCGCCAGCGGCTTCGGCGTCAGCGTCAGCAGCACGTCGTTGCCGGTGTAGCTCACCGCAGTGGTGACACCGTCGCCGAAGGAGCCGGTCGTGTCGACCGGGCCGAAGCGCGTGCCGCCGAGCCCGCCCGCTGCCGAGAGCAGCGTGTAGGG
>NZ_JBFTZN010000542.1:0-1621 GCF_056406775.1 Allobosea sp. P1_A7 | reverse complement strand
TCATTACCGCGCACGATGGGGATCAGGAGTGGGCTCACCATTCGGATATTATCGCCATTCTCTCGAAACCTCTGCAGAATTCGGCTCTATTCGACGCGATAACCATTGCCCTCCGACCAGACAGGAACGCCACGAACACTTGGAAGCCCCCGCTAGGTTATCAGCGCGGCGTTCGGTGAATCTGGAATAGGCTAATTTCGGGTCTTCCCACGCCCCACCGGTCAACGTTCAACTTGGGTGGAAGCAGAAGTCTAGGAGGCTGACGTCATGTCCGCGTTTCTCCCCTCGGTGGCCATTCGGAAGGTCCGGTTTCAGGCGGGCGGACGTCGCGCTCTACCGATAGACTTCCTTGCAGGCCTCACTTAAGGTTTTCCTTGCAAGCCTCTGGCTATGATGACCCACATAGAGCAGCAAACTGCTGCGAATATTGATAATTTTACTTTGATCCACATCCGGCGTCGGTCGCCACTGGCCCCAGGGACAGTTTCGCCGCCCCCAGCCGGTAGGTAACGTCCAACGCAAGTCCCCGTCTGACATATCCATGGAGGAGCCTGATGATGCGGATCGGCATTGTTGCAGCAGCCGCGATATGCGCCACGTTTGTGTTCCCCCACCTGCCGGCAGCCCAGACGGCGCCCCCGACGCCTCCGACGATCAGCACCCCGGACAAGGTCGATTCGAGCATCGGCCCGTTGCAATACAAGGACGGTGCGCCGAGCAAGGAGACGGTGGCCAAGGCTTACGATTTTCTCGACCTGATGCATGGGGTCGAGGCGTTCGTGAACGCCTACCAGGGTGCGTCGGTGTCGGCCATTTTCAAGGGCATGGCGGATGCAGGTATCCCGAACAACACCGCCCTGATCTTCTCGGAACTGATGGACGCCAAGTCCCTGTTCCTGACCGCCAATGCGGACACGATCTATTTCTGGGTCAATCTGGACGCGACAAAGGGGCCGATCGTCGTCGAGACTCCGCCATTTTCGCTCGGGGTGGTCGACGACCTGTGGTTCCAGTGGGTGACCGACTTCGGTCTGCCGGGGCCCGACCGCGGCGAGGGAGGCAAATACCTGTTCGTGCCGCCCGACTACAAGGGCGAGCTTCCGGCGGGGGGTTACTATGTCCAGAAGATGCGCACGACCCGCGCGACCTTGCTCGGCCGGTCCTTCCTCGAAAAAGACGACCCGAAGCCGGTCGTCGCGCTGATCAAGAAGACGCTCAAGGTCTATCCCTACCTTCCCGGAGGTTTCGGCACGAGCATCGGCTCGGCACTGGAAGGCAACGCGACGTTGGCCCGCACGCCGGACCACAAGCTCGATTGGGAGTTTCTTCGCCCGAAGGAGCCGGTGGCGTTCACCGAAGGCAGCGGCAAGGTGATGAACACGGTGCCGCCGAGCGATTTCAGCTATTTCGAGATGCTCAACGATCTGGTGCAAAAGGAGCCGGCAGGCGCGCTCGACCCGGAGATCATGGGATCGCTCGCCGCCATCGGAATCGTGAAGGGCAAAGCCTTCAATCCTGACGCACGGATGAAGAAAATCCTGATCGATGCGGCCGCGATCGGCAATGCCGCGGCCCGCACCCTGAACTTCAAATGGCGTCCATCCGACGGCGGCTATTACTA
>NZ_JBFTZN010000541.1:0-1625 GCF_056406775.1 Allobosea sp. P1_A7 | reverse complement strand
ACCGAGCATCAGCACCGCGAAGTTCGGGGCGGCCGCGACCAGGACCAGCGAGACCAGCATGAAGGCCGTCATCGCGACCAGGACCCATTTCCGGTTCAGCGTCCCGGCGGCCGTGGTGATGACCATGCTCGCCGCCACCGCGAAGAGACCGCTGATCGAGATCGCTTGACCCGTCTGGCCCTCGGTCGCGCGCAACCCCTCGGCCATCGGCGTCAGCAGGCTGACCGGCATGAACTCGGAAGCGATCAGCATCGCCACGCAAAGCGCCATCGAGAGGACGGCGCCCCAGGCGGCGGTCGGCTTGGTTCCTTCCTCCGATACGGCGGTAGCCGCCATGTTGGGTCGCTCCTGCATCTGTTGATGCCGTGCAAAATAGTGGTTCAGGCTCGGAACGATTACCCGCCGAAATTGGAATGCACTGATCGATGTGATCGATTAATCTCGGCGGGCAGACACCGAGGGTTCTCATGGACAAGACCGATCTCAACCAGCTCCGGTGGTTTCAGATCGTGGCCGAGGAGCACAGCTTCACCCGGGCGGCGGCGAAGATCGGCGTCGCGCAATCGACTCTCAGCTACGCGATCAAGCAGCTCGAAGATCGCATGGGCGTTCGCCTTCTGACCCGGACCACGCGCAATGTCGCGACCACGACCGCGGGCGAGCGCTTGCTCCAGACGATCACGCCGCGGATCGCGGAGATCGAGGACGAGATCGCGGCGCTGACGGCGTTGCGCGACAAGCCGTCGGGCTCGGTCAGGCTGACACTATCCGACCATGCGCTTGAAAGCGTGGTCTGGCCGAAGCTCAGGCCGGTCCTGCGGGATTATCCCGACATCAATGTCGAACTGATCCTCGACAGCACCTTCCGCAACATCGTCGAGGAGGGTTTCGACGCAGGGGTCCGTCTGGGTGAGAGCGTCGAGAAGGACATGATCGCGGTCCGCATCGGCCCGGACTGGCGRCTGGTAGCGGTCGCTTCGCCCGGATATCTCGCTGCGCACGGAGTGCCGGACCATCCTCAGGACCTAGTCGGGCATGTCTGCATCAACATGCGCCACGAAACAGCCGGCGGGCTTTATGCTTGGGAGTTCGAAAAAGCCGGAAAGGAATTGCGTGTCCGGGTGAGCGGCCAGCTCACCTTCAACAACTCCTACGCCATGATCGATGCGGCGGTGAACGGCTATGGCATCGCCTACGTCCCCGACGACATAGTGGAGCGGCAGATCGCGTCGGGCGAACTGGTCCTGGTGCTGGACGACTGGTCGCCCTTTTTCGACGGCTATTTCCTTTACTATCCCAGCCGCCGCCAGAACCTTCCCGCCTTCAAGGTCGTTGTCGACGCTTTGCGCTACCGAAGCCAGGCAGGATCAGGACGGTCTTCTGGCCTGGGCTGAAAGTCCGCTTTCCGGCAGGCCTCGAATGTCCGGAGTTGGCGCATCCGGACCGGTGCATTGGCACATGTAAGAGGTCGGCTTCCCACCGAGGCCGTGTGCAAACGCGCTATTGGGATGCCTGAGGTGTGCGCCGCGTCGTCTGCGGGTGAAGTTGGACGAGAGTCGCGGCGACCCTTTCAGGTCCGCATCGCCAGAATGAGCGGCCCAGCGCCAAGGATGGCGATCACTCTC
>NZ_JBFTZN010000540.1:0-1629 GCF_056406775.1 Allobosea sp. P1_A7 | reverse complement strand
TAGCCCGAATCATTCACCAGGGCGGGCAATTGAGCTGGCGGATGTAGCGTAAGATTTTGATATGACGTAGGATTCGGTTGCTGAAGCCAATCCTGCCCGTCCCTCTTCGGCTGCCACATCCGCCATGACCGACGATACGATTCCGCCGTTCTCGTTTCCAGCCGTGGGGCGCAAGAAGATCACAGCAGCCTTCGACGGCGGACGCCTGTCGTCGGATGGCGGCGTGATGTTGCTGGCCCAGGCAGAGCGCCGGCTCGGCATTGCCGATCGGCTTGCCGCGCTCATGCCCGACCGGCGAGATCCGGCGCGGGTGACGCATGCGATGGCCGACATGATCCGCGCCCGCATCTTCGCGATCGCGTGCGGCTATGAGGACTGCAACGACTTCGGTCCGCTGCGGGCCGATCCGGCCTTCAAGCTTGCCTGCGGTCGTCTGCCCGAGAGCGGCCCAGACCTGGCCTCGCAGCCCACCCTGTCGCGACTGGAGAACGCGCCCACGGTGCGCGACGCCATCCGGTTGAGCTATGCCCTCGTCGACCAATGGCTGGCGAGCTACCCGGCAGCGCCGGCCGGCGTCACGCTCGACATCGACGACAGCTGCGACGTCGTCCACGGCCATCAGCAGCTGTCGCTGTTCAACGCCCATTACGACGAGCGCTGCTTCCTGCCGATCCACGTCTACGACACCGCGACGGGCCGTCCTGTCGCCATCGTGCTCAGAGCCGGCAAGACGCCGTCGGGCGTCGAGGTTCGTGCCCACATCCGCCGGCTGGTGCGGCGCATCCGCGGACGGTGGCCGACGACCCGCGTCACGATCCGCGGCGACGGCCACTATGCCCGGCCCGAGGCCATGGACTGGTGCGAGGACAACGGCGTCACCTACATCTTCGGGCTCACCGGCACGCGGCCACTCACCGCCAAGGTCGAGGCGACGGCCGATGCCGTGCGCACCCGGCGCGCGGTCGAGAACGCCGACGGGGTGAGGGACTTCGCCGAGACCCGTCACAGGGCCAAGAGCTGGCGCCGCGAGCGCCGGGCCGTCGCGCGCATCGAAGCGACCAGACTCGGGCTCGACATCCGCTTCGTCGTCACCAACCTCGCGGCCAGCCCGCGGATCGTCTATGAGACCCTCTACTGCGCCCGCGGCCAGGCCGAGAACCTAATCAAGGCGCACAAGACCCATCTCGCCTCGGATCGCACGTCTTGCCGAAGGGCGGTCGCCAACCAGGTCCGGCTCGTCCTTCACACCGCCGCCTACTGGCTCCTGCTCGCCGTCCGCGACGCCGTCCCGGCGGTCCGCGATCTGGCGAAGGCCGAGTTCTCGACCCTGCGGCTGCGCCTGGTGAAGATCGCCGTCCGTGTCCAGGAAACCATCAGCCGCATTCGGCTCTCCTATGCGGCCTGTCATCCCGAGGCCGATCTGTTCCAAGGCCTCGTCACCGCGCTCGCGCCACAGCCACGGGGCGCCGCACCATGATCGGCGGGGCCGAGGACGCCCCGACGAACTGAAGCCCAAGCCTCCAACGCGTTCTTCAAGTTCACTCCGCCGATGCGGTGAAAAACACGCCACGGCTCGCCGCGCCGTCGCCCCAGATGCTCATTCAGCCAAGCCTTCATGAATACGACGGG
>NZ_JBFTZN010000539.1:0-1639 GCF_056406775.1 Allobosea sp. P1_A7 | reverse complement strand
GGGCAACTGGCCCGCACGCCCGAACGGTTCGAGAAATGAACCGTCTGGGTCAGCTCCTGATAGACGTTGTCGCGCATCTCGTGACAGGAGGTGCAGAATTTCTCGGTGTTGGTGACCTCCAGCGCCGTGTTGAAACCGCCCCAGAAGATGACGCCGCAGATGAAGCCGCCGAGCGTCAGGAAACCCAGGGAGAGATAGGTGCTTGGTCGGCTGATGATCCGCCAGAACCAGACGACCCGGTCCCAGAGGCGAAGGAACACCGTCTTCAGCTTACCCATGTMGGCGCCCCGTTACCGTTTCCGGCCAATCGTATTCGCATCCTGAAACTGGTTCGGCACCAACGTGCGGGCGTCGGTTTGCTGAACATGGCAGGCGGTGCAGAAATAGCGCCGTGGCGTCACGTCCGAGAGCACCTGTCCGTCCCGGTCCTGGAAATGGGTGACGCTGATCATCGGGGCGCCGGAGCCCTCGGTGAACTCCCGCTTGTGGCAATCCATGCAGCGGTTGGTGTTCAGCGTCAGTTGATAGCCGTCGATCGAATGCGGAATGATCGGCGGCTGTTCCGGGTAGTTCCGCATGCGCCTGACGTCGTCGACGATCGGGCGGTCGAGCGGTGGAATGGGATGGATAGATAGCAGTGGGGTAGCACCCGTTAGGCGCGGGATGATTCTGATTGGCCCCCCATCCTGGGAGGAGGCGCCAATGGTGAGGACGATAAGTGCTGCCAGCGCAGCCCCGAGGACGGTCCAGGAGCGCATCAGGCTCAGACCGCTACGATCTTGACCGCGCATTTCTTGAAATCCGTCTGTTTGGAGATGGGATCCGTCGCGTCGAGAGTGGTCTTGTTGATGAGCTGGCTGGCGTCGAACCAGGGAACGAAGACGACGCCCTGGGGCATGCGATTGCGCCCGCGCGTCTCGACCCGGGTCTGCATCTCACCACGGCGGGAGATCAACCGGATCTCTGCCCCCTGGTTGAGCCCGCGCTYGCGGGCATCGTCCGGGTGCATGAAGCAGCGCGCGCCGGGAAAAGCCTTGAAGAGCTCCGGCACGCGCATCGTCATCGAGCCTGAATGCCAGTGTTCGAGCACGCGTCCGGTCACCAGCCAAAGATCGTACTCATTGTCCGGTGATTCCGCCGGCGGTTCGTAGGGCGCGGCAATAATCTTCGCCCTACCATCCGGATTGCCGTAGAACTCGAAGCCCTTTCCCGGTTTGACATAGGGATCGAGACCCTCGCGGTAGCGCCAGAGCGTCTCCTTGCCGTTGACCACCGGCCAGCGCAGGCCGCGCACCTCGTGATAGGTGTCGTAGGGCGCAAGATCGTGGCCGTGCCCACGGCCGAACGTGGCATATTCCTCGAACAGCCCTTTCTGGACATAGAAGCCGAAATCCCTGGCCTCGAAATTGTCATAGGCCGGGTTAATCTCGGTTGTGGCGAAGCTGTCGACATGGCCGTTGCGGAACAGCACGTCGAACAGGGTCTTTCCGCGATAGTTCGGATTTGCGCTCAGCAGCTCGGCCGGCCAGACCTCGTCGGTGGTGAAGCGCTTCGAGAACTCCATCAGCTGCCAGAGGTCGGAGCGGGCGTCGCCCGGAGCCTTGACCAGCTGGTGCCAGACATGGGTGCGGCGCTCGGC
>NZ_JBFTZN010000538.1:0-1647 GCF_056406775.1 Allobosea sp. P1_A7 | reverse complement strand
GGTCTGGCCTATGGCGGCCTGAACAGCAACCCGCTGACCGGCAACACGACRAGCAATGCCGGCTGGACCATCGGCGGCGGTGTCGAATACGCCTTCACCAATAACTGGACGGTCAAGCTCGAAGGTCTCTACGTCGATACCGGCGAGGGCAGGAGGGCCCAGGTCTTCGAAAACCCCGCGGGCGGCGTGCTGCCGGCCGGAACCTATACCGCGGTCAGCAATGGCGGCGGCGGCGCCGGACTCCTGCGCGTCGGCGTGAACTACAAGTTCTGAGCCGGGCACTCTGATCTGCAAACAGCCCGGCCGATGCGCCGGGCTGCTTTTCCCTTCATCCGGGCGCACAGATTGGAGACCGAGCTTCGACACCAGTGGCTTGGCCTCTTGTCCCGACCGGTCCCATCAAGACGAATCCCGCAAGCTGCCGACGTGTTCTGGTGCCGGCGGCCCAGATGTCTTTGTGCGCACCCTGATCGATCAACTCATCGCTCCTGGCGTTTGCCCATAGCAAGATCGCCGGCTTCCTTTGAAATCGCATATTCGGGCGCGCTTACACCGAACGAAAACAGGGAGACGATCGTGAGTCTACGCAGAGCCCTCGCCGCAGCCTGTCTGCTAACCTCCATGGTGATCCCACTGGCCGTTTCGGCCCAGACGCTTACTTTTGCCGAAGCCTATGACCGGCTGGCGAAGTCCTGTGGTTCGGACATCGACAAGCTTTGTTCGAAGGTTTCGCTTGGCGGCGGCGCCGTCAAAACGTGCCTTGATCGGAACCAGGCGCGGCTATCGGCGGGCTGCAAGGCCGCGTCGGCCGAGGTCTTCCAGTCGCTCGCGAAGCGGGCCAATGCCCAGGCTGCCGCAGTTAAGGTCTGCGAGCGCGACCTTGGTCAATATTGCAGCGGCGTGCAGCCCCATGACGGCTACAGGCTGCAGTGCCTGCTGACCGCGTCGAAGGTCGTCAGCAGCGGCTGCAAGCAGGTCATCGTCGATGCCGGTTGGAACTGAAGGCACAGCGCACCCCATGAAGCCCATCGCCCTCGTCTTCTCCGCCGCAATCGCCCTCGCCCCCGCAACCGCAATCGTGCAGGCCCAGGAGCGACTCAACGATACGCAGCTGATCGAGACGCTGAACGTCCTCGACCAGTCGAAATCCATCGACGTCGCCGCGCTCCGCCGCCAGGCCGTGGACAGCGTCGCCGCCAACCGCGGACCGGACGCCTCGCTGCGCGAGCCGCTCTCGCAGGAACTGGACAATCTCTCGCAGTTCACCGTCGAGATCCAGTTCCGGACCGGCTCGGCGGTGATCCGCCCTGCATCGTTCCGCACGGTCGGCGTGATTGCCGACTCCCTGCTCCACCCGACCTTGCGGGAATACAAGTTCCTCATCGTCGGCCACACCGACGCGGTCGGCGACCGCAAGTCCAACCTGACGCTGAGCCAGAAGCGGGCCGATGCGGTTCGCGACGCGCTGGTCACCACATTCGGCATCGCCCCCGCCAGGATTGTCTCGGTCGGTCTCGGTGAAGAGCAGTTGCAGAACCGGAAGAACCCGGACGCAGCAGCCAATCGGCGCGTCCAGATCGTGAATGTGGGTCGTTTCAGATAGGGGCCGGACGGTGATGGACCGGCTTGTTTGCAGACATTTGAGCG
>NZ_JBFTZN010000537.1:0-1661 GCF_056406775.1 Allobosea sp. P1_A7 | reverse complement strand
TTCTTGAACAGCAGCAAGGAGCGGTGCCGGTAGCAGTAGCAACCTTCCAGGCCGCCCGATCCGCAATTGAACGGAACCTGGGATAGCCATTCGGCCCAAGCAGAGCGCCTTCATCCGCTAACCGCCCAAAGATCGCCAGTTCGTGCGATCAGGGCTGAGGACAAGATCGTCAGCGAGGGGAGCCGGCAGGGGCAGAACTCGGACCGAGTTCCTCGAAGCGCAGGAAAGTCCGCCAACTATGCTGTAGGCTCTACTGTTCCCACCTGATCAAAAAGAGGCCGCCCGTTGGCGGCCGAGTGGAGGGGAACGCCGCGTGGAGGTGTCGCCGCGCCCCCTATTGTTACTCGCTCGCGAGGTAGCAGCAAGGTCGGCATGAGACAAAAGGCGTAGAACCAGTTAGCGAAGCGATAAACGTGCACCTTAGGATATTGCCAAGTTGAAGCACCGAGCGTCGCCGGATCTCGGGAGGGCGGCGTTCGTCACTCCTCAGAACTTGCGCGGTACAAGCGGGCCAACCTCACGTACGATTCTGGTCAAGCGGCTACACCGCAAGCAGATGCTGCCCCTCTTCTCGAAGCTGCCTCCTTGCCTGATCGGCGTGGAGGCCTGCGGAACGGCGCATCACTGGGCACGCACGCTCGCCAACATGGGCCACAAAGTGCGGCTGATTCCTCCGTCCTACGTGAAGGCCTACATCAAGCGCGGCAAGAGCGATGCGCTCGACGCCGAAGCGATCTGCGAAGCCGTCCACCGTCCGACGATGCGGTTTGTGCCGGGCAAGACGGTGGAGCAACAGAGTGTGCTCATGACTCATCGCGCCCGATCCCTGCTCGTGCGCCAACGCACCATGTTGGCCAATGCCGTGCGCGGGCATCTGGCGGAGCTGGGCCTCGTCGCCAACCCCGGTATCGCCCATCTTGCGAGGCTCGCCGAGCAGGCGCTTGCCGACAAGGATGCGCTGCCATCCTATGCTCGATCCGCTCTGGAGATATTGATCCGCCAGATCGTGACGATCAGCAGCGGCGAGATTGCAGTCCTCGACCAACAGCTCACCGCCTGGCATGCCGAGAGCGAAACTAGTCGCAGGCTCGCCGCCATCCCTGGCCTCGGCGTGATCACGGCCACGGCAGTGCCGCAGCCGTAACCGATCCCGACCAGTTCCGGACTGACTCCGCCGCAACACTCCTATCTAGATTGCTACCCGTAAAATCGGCCCGAGGGTTGCTTCCCACGGGGCGAAGTTGGCAATCAAATGCGCGTGGCATTGATGGAAATACCGGTCCGCGGGAAGAGGCTACCTCGTGAATAACGTGGCCTTACAAACCGCCAGATGCTTATAAAATCGCGTCTTTATTCATTGGCCGATCAACGAATGCCGTCTGATTTCTTCCAAGATGGGTAGGAGGCGGCATTTGAGCCGTAACATTCGGTGAGTCCGAAGTGCCGACGAGAGGCAAAACGGCCTCTTCGCGCTTCAACCGGTTGAACATTTCAGTAATCGGGTTATGTGGCCGAGAGGTCGGCACGTTTGGCTGCATCCTCATTCTTCCTGAATTAATGGCAGGGGCTCCATTAGCAATCGGCAGGCGGGCGACCGTTTGACTGATCGAACCTCGTCGAGGATGTTTCACAGCGGTAAATGAAAGCTTACACAGTGAGAA
>NZ_JBFTZN010000536.1:0-1685 GCF_056406775.1 Allobosea sp. P1_A7 | reverse complement strand
CCACAACGGCCAACCACGACATTCAGAAAAAAACGACCCAGAGCCAGCCCCGCCCTGGCCGGATAATGATCGGAACACCGACCGGTTAAGTCTCGGAACAGTGGCCGGTTAATTATTGGAATAGCTGGCCGGTCCCGTCGGAATCCGCACGACGGCATGTCCAGCACCGGTGCTGGATGAGGACAGCCGGGATTGCCGTCCAGCATCGGTGCTGGACCGCTCGCCGCGGGTTGAGATCGTCCTGTCCTCCGGCCGGCGGATCATTGTCGAAGGCGGCGTCGATGTCGACGCGGTGCTCAAGCTGGCGCGGGGCCTTGAGGCGTTCAGGTGATCCCGGTTCCGGTCGGCATGAAGGTGTGGCTGGCGACGGGCCACACCGACATGAGGAAGGGCTTTGCCTCCCTGGCGCTATTGGCGCAGGAGGTGCTGAAGCGCGATCCACTCGGCGGGCATCTGTTCTGCTTCCGCGGCCGGCGCGGCGACCTGGTGAAGATCATCTGGCACGACGGGCAGGCGGCGAACCTCTACGTTCGCCGGCTGGAGCGCGGCCGCTTCCTGTGGCCCTCGCCGGCGGATGGCGTCGTAGCGATCACGCCCGCGCAGATGGGCTATCTTCTCTCCGGCATCGACTGGCGCAATCCAGTGGAGACATGGCGGCCGACCTCGGTCGGATGAGACCTTTTTGCTTGTGTTCTCCGAGAGATGTGATTCCATCCTGGTCGTGAGCAACACCGCCGCATCGACGACTTCGCCGTCGCTGCCGACCGATCTGGCAGCGGCGCATGCGATGATACTGGCCGAGCGCGCGGCGCGGCTCGAGGCGGAAGCGGCCGCCTCTCTCGCGGCTGCGGAAGCACTGAGGGCGAAGGCCGAGGCCTCGTCCGTCGAGGCGACGATTGTCCATCTGAGGCTCATGATTGAGAAGCTCAAGCGCGAGCTCTACGGGCAGCGCTCGGAGCGCACGGCGAGGCTGATCGACCAGATGGAGCTTCAGCTCGAGGAGCTGGAGGCGAGGGCGACGGAGGACGAGATCGCGGCTGAATGCGCCACACCGCATGCCATGATGTCGGCGCCGATGCGCCGCCGCCCGTCGCGCAAGCCCTTCCCCGAGCATCTGCCGCGCGAGCGCGTCGTCGTGCCGGCCCCGACCTCGTGCTCATGCTGCGGCTCCTCAAGGCTGTCGAAGCTCGGCGAGGACGTGACCGAGACACTGGAGGTGGTCCCGCGATCCTGGAAGGTCGTCCAGACGGTCCGCGAGAAGTTCACCTGCAGCTCCTGCGAGGCGATCACTCAGCCGCCGGCGCCCTTCCATGTGACGCCGCGCGGCTTCGTGGGGCCGAACCTGCTGGCGACAATCCTCTTTGAGAAGTTCGGGCAGCATCAGCCCTTGAACCGCCAGAGCGAGAGATACGCTCGCGAGGGCATCGACCTCTCCGTCTCGACGCTGGCCGACCAGGTCGGAGCGGCGACCGCGGCGCTGAAGCCGCTGCATGAGCTGATCGCCCGGCACGTCATGATGGCGCAGCGTCTGCATGCCGACGACACGACGGTCCCGATCGGCCCCCGCTTCGCAAGGGATATTCGCATCGTTCCGGCAAATCGTCGTTGCAGCTATCTATCCGGCCTTATGGCGTCGCTGCCACGGGCCTTGATGAGATCCGCGGATCGGCGCCCAATTACGTTGG
>NZ_JBFTZN010000535.1:0-1689 GCF_056406775.1 Allobosea sp. P1_A7 | reverse complement strand
CAGCGAGGTCTGGAACGATATCCCGCTGAGCGTCGCCACCATCCGCAACCACTATCACTTCATCCCCACCGGCCAGTCCAGGCGGCGATAGTGGATCAGCAAGCGGGGTTATCGATCGTCGCAAGGTGGCCCGCTCGCACCAGTTACCAACGATCGATGATTATCGCTTCGCCATCCAGCGCCACATCGACGCGGTTGCGAACCAGCGAGGGTACGACAGCGGTGTGACCTGCGTGTCATATCTCGGGTCGAAGAATGCCGCCTGGGCGGCTGAGGCGGTCGCCTTCGCGGCGTGGCGAGATGCCGTCTGGGCTTACGCGTACGGAGAATTGGCGAAGGTGCAGGCCGGGGAACGCCCGCGGCCAACTGTCGAGACTATTGTCTCAGATCTGCCGGCGCTAGCGTGGCCTGCGTAGGCGCGTAGATTTGGGGTGATGACGCCATCAACGGCGCGCTTCGGCTCCCAAGCGCTCGCGTCGCCACTTCAGCAATCTTCATGAACGGCCGCTCAAGTAAATAATAACTAGCCGCTGCCACTGCGATAATGAGCGGGAGGCAGATGGCTAAGTACAATCCCCCTGATTTCGTATGGCTTTGCAAGGCAAAAACCGACGTGGCTAATACCAGAATAGGAAGGTGCCACAGATAAATAGAGTATGAAATATCACCAAGAGCCGTCATCCATTTTGGTGTTCTAAACCCTCTATAAATCTCTAGGGTGACAACCCCAGTTAACACCATCGCCATTGGCAGACCGAAAAGAATTACGCTGTAGTTGCCAATCACCAGCGATGGGTTTCTAAAAACAATGATTGAACTTCCATCTATCGCTGCCAATCCAAGGGTGATTAGCGCCGGAGAGTAACGAAGTGCGATGGGTCCGTAGTACGTAATTGGGTCCGTAGTACGTAATCGCCATTGCGGATAACACGCCGAAAGCAAATTCGCACATCATCGGACTAGTGAATGTCCATAGCCACCAGTTGTCCAATACTATGCGAATGAATTCCTTAAATTCCTCGGTGACAAAAAGGGCATGCCAAGCAATTCCAGTAACGAATTTTGTTATGGTCCAAGCGAGAAATACTCGGGGTAGCGCCGAAAATATCGCCATGAGAACGGAAAAGATTAGGTAGAATCTGATCTAAATAACCAGAGTCCAGCTAACCGGGTGAAAATCCGGGGAATCGATTAAGAGAACCCCGCGCATAAATTTGAGCAGCGATGTGTCAGCCAACGGCTGCGCTGATGTATATGCGGCAAATGCCATGGATATCCAGAAAACCGGGAAGATTCGAAAAGCGCGCCTAATCAGAAAAATTGCGGCCTTGCTTATCCGGTTTGGGCCATCTGCGTTCGTTGACACAAAGTACATCACAGCGCCGCTGATCACGAAGAACAGATCAACACCGGAGTGACCGAAGGCAGCGATACGCGCGGCTGCTTGGTTCCAAAAGCCTGCTTGGCCAGAAACAACGACGGCCTGAGATGACATGTGCAAGGCGAGCACAAAAATTACCGCCACAGCGCGCAATACCTGAATCGAGCCTAGACGCCCAATCTTCAGACGTTGCTGTTGGTGGCTGACCGGGTCGACTGCATCGTTCATAGCTTGATCAAGCCCGAGGCGCGTTAGCTGTCAATCTCTCCGCTGATGGGTTGATCACATAGCCTAACAGCCACAACCGG